>JADDPM010000168.1 GCA_016781885.1 Rubrobacter sp. | reverse complement strand
CCCCCGTTCTATCGTCAATCCACGCAACAGACATCTAGCAGGCGCACTTGCTGGGCGGGTTCGGGCACCATTGGGGGCGCTACTAGTTTTTTACGAAAGAACATAACGTTCGGCTTTTAGCCTAGCAGAAAGGGGCGAGTGGTCTACTAGAAGCCGAAGAACCTACGCCACCAAGAGCGCCGTTGTGAGTGCTCCTGAGCAGCGTCACCTCCACCCCTATTCACACCCTCGGGAGCCTTCTCGGGAGCGTCTCGCAGCTCTGACGGAGCCGAAGTAGCCTCAAGCTCTGGTATACGTTCAGTCATACGCAGCAGGATGGCGTCCTTGCGCTCCAGCTCGCGGCGGAGGAATGTTATCTGCTCCCGGAGACTGTCGACGAGCTCCTTCGTCCCGGACCGTACTGGACGATCTTGCTGGTCATCGTCCTGTATGGTGCTGGACGGTGTACTGGACACGTCCTGCGCAGTGCTGGCCTTGTCTAGTAGCACGTAGACTCGCCCATCCTCGTGCCGTTCATGCGGGATAGTGCCCCTTTGAATGCGCTTCCTTATAGCATCCACGGAGACCCCGAGAGCATAGGCTGCCTCGTGCACAGTCGCCCGGCTACCGGACTGTTGCCTAGCAACGTCCGGCGAAGGTCTGGTATGGTGCTGACCGGCGTCTTGTACCTCGTCTAGTACTCTGTCTTGCCCATTACTGGCCGCGTCCTGTCGCATGTGGACATGCTAGCGCGTCCCCTTAACGGGCGATAGACAAAATGCCATGATCCACAACATCTTGTAGTCAGCCACCGCCAGAGCGGAATCACCTCTTGCGGCGCTAAAGGGTGAAAGAGGTTCACCTTGTATCCGCCGAGGCGACGTGTAAATGTAGCTCCAGGGTGGGCCCCAAGTGCTGTCTCCGGGTTAATGGAGGGGCCCCCGGAGGAGCGGTGGCCCACCCGTAGAACATTCTACGCTCGCGGCGACCTCCACTGCTGGCGAGGAGAGAGACAGGGGGAAACCATGCAGCATGACCTGGAAGCAGAGCTCTATGTGGAATGCTCGGGGCGGATCGTCCTCGTGTGCAAGAAGTGCTGGGAGGCCACGATCCTCCTCGGGCTCGAAGAGGACTGGCTCTCGGAGCGCACCGACTTTACATGCGTGTGCGGGCAGGACCTCACCCTAGCTGACCGCGAGAACGAGGCTGCGCTCCCAGTCAGACGGCTGCTGCGCGGGGCTATCAGGCTCGCTGGCGATGTAGACGAGGATTACCAGGGGGGAAGAGGAGTGTTCGGCTGAAGCCATCCGGGAGAATCCATCCTCGCGGCTCTGAGAGCACGAAAAGAGACCGGAGATGCTGAGAGGGCGCTCTCCGGCCTTAAACGGTGCCGGCCTTTCCCCATTCTGACCTCGTAGTGCAGTAAGGGCTTATTAGCGAACCCGCCTATTGCCAGTGCTAAAACCCTCTAGCGGACTGGTTCCGCTCCCGTCCTGGGCGATCCTCACCGCTGTGGCACGAAAAGAGGCCGGAGAAAAATGGGAAATCTCCGGCCTTAAAGGGGGGGCCGGAAGTATCAAGGGTAATGTAATGGGAGATGCGGAATGTGTATCCGGCCCCGCAGCCCATGTAGGACTATCCTTATACCCCTCCATTGTCAGGAACCCGTAAGGATACGGTTAAGAATGATTAAGACCGGGCCCGGCGGTTTCGAGCGAACTCTTATGAAACGCTGTAGGAATTCATCCGAGTAGGAGCGTGCGACGGTGTCGTCCTCAAGCTTGAAGGTAATCATCTCGCGCCTGCCGCACGCGTGAGGCGGCGCAGCTTGTCCTTAAGCCCATTGTGTCCTCCCCCAACACTATCTCTCGCGTAGCTCTGGCTCTGTAGGTATTCCTCCACCTTGCGCCGAGAGATTCGCACAGCGCGTCCGACCTTCGCCGCCGGAACCTTGCCGGAACTCAAGAGCTCTCAGAGCCTCGTCCGGCCAATCCCCGCATACTCCTGTACCTCGGAGTAGCTGAGCCACTCTTTGGCTACCGTCGCCGCCTCCACCTAGCCTCCTCATTTGGCCGTTGTCGTTTACTGATGTTCGTTTTGTACTATTCAAAGCGGAGCGTCGTTTTAGTTTGCACAGAGATAGGTGCTTGAGCGCGACGGACCAGGAACTTGAAGACTGCTGCGTTGCGTTAGCCAAGCGGTTAGGTCTCGAAGAGCTGCCAGATGCAGTATGGAGATATATAGTCGAGCCAGGACTTGTCAGCGACGCCATTACTAAGGGGAAGTATCAGAAACTCGAAAAGGAGGCACGATGGCGGCTGAGAAAGTGCGTGAGGAGCTGCCGACGCTTCATCGTAAGCCTTCGAGAGGCGATCGCGCCGTCAAACAGGAGGTCCCCAGGTAAGGATAAGTGATCAGATTCTCAAACGGGGGCAGGTATTCGAGGAGACTGCGGCAACCCTCGCAGCTAACCACCCTGACGTACTGCACTATCGGACAACCTATCTGCATGGACGGCTGTTTATGCATGGTGAGGCTGGGACGTTTCTTGACACAGGCGGCCCGGCTGTGGAGGAGCTGAGCCGTGTTGTGGGGAAGTTAGTGGTGAGTGCTCTGGCGTACCTTATCCTTTACATCCTTGAGATGCCGACCAGATCCTCCCCAACCGTGAAGGCAAGGGCAGCTCCCCTGACTTCACGCTACGCTCACCTCCTCAACTCTCGCAGATTATCCCAGAGCACGTAGACGCCCAGGAGCAGCACGGCCGCGACGACGATCTCCCAGAAGAACCGGTAGAAGACGACCAGCGTGGCGACCACGGCGAGGCCTATGGTCGCACTGGTTACCAGGTTGGTCAGCCGACCGCGGAAGCCCGCCTCGACGGAGAGGAACAGGGCGATGCTGCCGGCCAGGGCGAAGGTAAGGTAGGCTCCCCGTTCGTATATCACCACCAGCACGAAGACTATGAGCATCAGCCCTACGCTTGCTGCAGCCCACGCCTCTGCCAGACGGCTGGCGCGTAGCTTCGTCTCCGAGGCTGGCTGGTGGGCGCGCGAGATGTGTGCGCGGGCCGGTTCGCGCTCTCCGGCCCGCAACCGGCCAGCATAGCTCTCCAGCGACTCCAAGAGCACACCGTCGGCGGCCACCCGCGCCCGTAGTCCGTCCACCTCCGTAGAGAGGTCCTGTATTTGCTTTCGGCGGGCCTCGTAGAGTGCGCGCAAGTGAGGCTGCCCGCGCGCGGCCGCCGCCTCGACGCCGAGCCCCTTGAGCTGGCGGCTCTTCTCCTCGACCTCGGCCTGCAAGGCGGCCTTTCTCTCCGCCACCGCCGCCTGCTGCTCACGCACGGTGCTTAGCGTATCGGCCGGCGGCGGCACCTTGTCAAGGCCGGCCCAGCCCACGGGGTCGTACCACGGCCGGGCCACGCTCCCGTCGCGGTTGTACATCGGTCCGGCGGGGGCGTCCTCGCCCTCAAAGGGATCCCTCGTGTACAGGCCCCAGAGCCCCCGATAGTTACGTACCCAGTCCGGGACCGGGTTGTCGAGCAGCCTCGGGGGATCCCATTCCTTCTCCCCGCCCGCTCCTATGGTAAGGCCGTCTCCGCGGGCATAGTCCACGAAGGGGATACGGAAGATGGTCGGCATCTCGCCCTCCTGCCCGACCCCCGATTCTTCCTCGTCTCCCCCGTACTGGCGTAGCTTCTTTCGCCAGAACGTCCGTACGGCGCCCAGGAGCCTCGCGAGGGGGGCTAGGAATGAGAGCTCCAGCTCGGTCAGGTACTCTCCCGCGGCGTACTGGTTGGAGTGGGACCCGGCGCAGACGTGGACCACCGGATGTTCGCCCACCTTCTCCAGCTCCGGGTCGTCCCAGCGGCGCCTGAGGATGTCGCCCTCGTACTGGTGGGATGAGTACGCTGTCCATACCGGAGCGAGCTCGCCGGATGGCGACTCGGAGAGGTAGACGAAGACCTTCTCCCAGTCGGCCTCGTGGTCATTAGCCCCAAAGAACCCCGAGCGCCAGTCGTTGAACGCATAGAAGAACCAGTACTGGAGGACTACCCAACCGTCCTGCCTCAGGACCCGTCCATGATAGCGGTAGTGTTCGTTCTCGTTCAGGATGCGCGAGTAGGCGACGCGGCCAGCCGCCGCG
>JADDPM010000167.1 GCA_016781885.1 Rubrobacter sp. | reverse complement strand
CCGGTCCGGGTAGAAGTAGTCGAACTCGCTCATCTTCTCGCCCTCGCTGGCGAATTTGATCGGACGCCCCGTCACCGAGACCACCGAGAGAGCAGCCCCTCCGCGCGCGTCACCGTCGAGCTTCGTCAAGACCATCCCGTCAAAGTCCGCGTACGCCTGGAACGACTGCGCCACCTCGACCGCGTTCTGCCCCGTCACCACGTCCAGCACCAGCAAGACCGAGTGCGGCTTCACCCCCTGCCGGACACGCTTGATCTCCTCCATCATGTCCTGGTCCAACACCTGCCGGCCGGCCGTGTCCACGATGACGAAGTCATAACCGCCGTCCCGCGCGGCCTTTATCCCACGCTCGGCAATCTCCTCAGGCTTCGGCTCCGTACCCTCCGTATAGACCGGAACGCCAAGCTCCTTACCGAGCTGCTGGAGCTGGTCTATGGCCGCCGGGCGATACGTGTCGCACGCCACCAGATAAGGGTTCTTGCCGAGCTTCCTCACAAAGAGAGCGAGCTTACCGGCGGTCGTCGTCTTCCCGTGGCCGTTCAGGCCCGCGAGCATCACCGTGGTAGGCGGTCTGGAGGCGAAGGAGAGCTTGCTCGCCTGCCCGCCCATGAGGTTCGCGAGCTCCTCGTTGACTATCTTCACGACCTGCTGGCCCGGGCTCAGAGCCTTCGAAACCTCCGTCCCTGTCGCCCGCTCGCGCACGTTGTTCACGAACTCCTTGACAACGGCGTAGTTCACGTCCGCCTCCAGCAGGGCCAGACGGATCTCGCGCGTCACCTTCTTTACCTGGTCCTCGGTGAGGTTGCCGCTACCCCGCACCCCGTCGAGGGCCGACCCAAGCCTGTCGCTTAACGTATCGAACATCTACAGATCCCCAAACAGCGCTTCGGCGAACTCACGCGCCTCGAACGGGTGCAGGTCGCCTATCTGCTCACCGACCGAGATCATCTTTATCGGCACTCCAACCTCGTTGGCTATAGCCAGAGCAATACCACCCTTCGCCGTCCCATCGAGCTTGGTCAATATGATCCCCGTGACCCCCGCGACCTCTTGGAAGAGCTTAGCTTGCCTCAACCCGTTCTGCCCCGTAGTCGCGTCAACAGTAAGAAGCACCTCATGCGGCGCACCCGGTAACTGGCGGTCTATTACCCGCCTCACCTTGTCGAGCTCCGCCATCAGGTTGACCTTGGTGTGCAACCTCCCGGCGGTATCTATAAGCAGGACGTCCGTCCCGTCTCTTTTAGCCTCCTCGACAGCCTCGTGGGCGACCGACGCCGAGTCCGCGCCGCGCTCGCGCGCGATGACCTTCGCCCCGGTCCTCTCACCCCAGGTCTGGAGCTGCTCGATAGCCGCCGCCCGAAACGTGTCGCCCGCCGCGAGCATGACCTTACCCGGCAGGAAGTTGACGAGCTTTCCAATGTTCGTCGTCTTGCCCGTTCCGTTCACCCCGACCATCAGGACAACGGTAGGCTTCTTTGAGAGGTCCATCTCGATAGGCTTATCGAGCATGCGGGTAGCGTGCTCGATCATTAGCTCCCGAAGCTCCTTGCCGCTGGTGATGTTTCTCTCTAGCGCCTCCTGCTCCAACTCGGCGACGAGCTTCGCCGTCGTCGACACCCCGACGTCGGAGGTGATGAGAATCTCCTCGACCCTCTCCCAGAACTCCTCGTCCTCCGCGTCCTTGAACTCTGCCATCGCCGCGTTGAGCTGCCCGACGAACGACTCCCGGCTTCGCTGCAGGCCCTGCCGCAAACGCCCGACCCAACCGACTGACTGCTCTGCGGCGGCGACGGTCGCCGCCTCTACCTCTTCCGATAGAACGAACTCCCCAGCCGACGGGACGTCCTCGTCGGCTACAGGAACATCTATCTCCTCTGCCGCGCCCTTCTCCGGCGCGGCTACCTCTCCGTTACCCTCCGCCGCGGGAGCGGAGGGCGTCTGAAAGGAGGTTGCTATGGCGGGTCCGACATCTTCTTCGGCGGTCTCCGTGTCCTGCTCCGGCGCACTGGTGGTCGCCCCACACTCCTCCGGTTCCTTCCCGGACTTGCTGAAAAAATTACGCCACGATCTTCCCATAATGCGGTGTCTTTATTCTCCCGTTAGACGCTTCGATACGACGACCGTCGCGCCGGAAGAGTCCTGAGTCGCTCCGTAGAGCACGTCCGCCGCCGCCATCGTTCTTTTCTGGTGCGTTACCAGCAAAAATTGCCCGTCCGCTCTGTAAGAGTCTATCACAGCGAGGAAACGTGACAGGTTAAGGTCGTCGAGCGCGGCCTCGGCCTCGTCGAGCATGCAGAACGCCCTCGGACCGGCCTCCATCCTCCCGAGAAAGATGCCGAATAGAAACGAGAGTGCTAGCAGCGACCGCTCCCCGCCCGAGAGCACCCTCAAGGGTCTCCACCCGCGGCTCTTTAGCCTCAGCCCGATTTCCACCCCCTCCTCGAAGAGCCCGAGCTCGCCCTCCGCTCCCTCCATCATCCTCGGCACCATATCCTGGAAGGCCCGCCGCACCCCCCTGAAGGTCGCCTCGAAGCGAGCCTCTATCTCCCCGTCGACATCGCGTATGATCCGCTCGATGTCTTCGGCGGCGGCCTCGGCATCGGCTCGCTGCGCGGAGACGAACTCGTGACGTTCCCGAAGCTGCCCCTCCTGGCTTACGGCGAGAAGGTTCACGTCACCGAAGCTCTTTAGCCTGCGGGCGAGGCGCCCTCTTTCAACTTCGGACCCCTCGGGGAGATTCCCGGCCGCGCCGCGAGCGGCCTCCAGCGTCGCCCCCCACTCCTCCCGGATCTCCGCCTCCGCAGCTCTAGCCGACTCCTCGGCCCTGAAGATCTCACCCCGCAACGTAGCGACCTCGGACTCCGCCCTGGCCAGCTCTCCCGCTACTTCCCCAGCCTCCCCTGCCAGCATGCTCCGCCTCTCCGTGACCCGGCTACACTCCCCTGCCGCCTCGGAGCGCAGGCGCCGCAACCGCACGATCCGTCCCCGCGCCGCCGCATCAAGGCGCCGGGCGTGGTCCACGGCGGTGCGCGTCAGCTTGGTCATACGCGCCTCCGCATCCACGCCAGTAGCAGCCTCCTCGAGGACGGCCAGCCCGCGCGACACACGCGTCCGTCTCTCTCGCACGCTCCTGAGGTTCGTGCGCGCCCGGGCGAGTTCCCCGGCCGACTCTCGGGCCTCCGCGTACGCCGCCTCCGCCCCGGAGAGGGCGGCGTTCAGCTCCTCCTTGGTCCGTTTCTCTTCTTCCCATGCCTCGCGCAGTCCCTGCTCGGAGGCAAGGATCTCCGCCTCGACGTCGCGAAGCTTCTTCTCGTCCCTGGACCTCCGCTCGCGCGCGACCTCCACCTTCCTAGCGCGCCGCCCCGCCTCGGAGGCGAGCAATCGGACGACGCGTAGCGTCCTCGCCATCGCGGAGGATAGAACTTCTGCTCCGGCGGTCGCGTCTTCCAGCCGCGGCGACGCCGACGCCACGGCCTCCCGCAGGTCGTAGAGGTTCTCCCCGAGCCGGTTCTTCAACACGCCGAGGCGTTCCTCCTCTACCGCGAGGCGGGCCTGGCGGGCCAGGGTGCCGGGAGCGTGGCGGCTCGCGCTCGTCCTGGTAAAACGCAAACCCTCGCGCGTGACCGCAACATCGTAGCCGCTCTTGGGCGTCACACGGTCGCCTCCCTCCACTACGTATGCGCCCTCAAGGAGGCGTTCGATGGCCTCTGCGTAGGAGCCGTCGAGGACCTCCACGCACTCCAGGAGAGACTTCCCCGGCGAGGCGCCGTTTCCGGGCGCAGCCTCTGCATCCAGACGCACGATCACGCGCTCCGCCGAATCTCCCGAAAGGAACTTCAGCCCCTCGCCGATGTTCTCCACCAGTACGCCGCCTGCTAACTCACCGAGGGCTGCCTCTACAGCGGCCTCGTAGCCCGGAACGGGGCGCAAGACCTCGTAGAGCCGCGTGACCCCGCTCCCGTTCTGCCCGCCGGAGGTCCTGAGCGCACGGATCTCGGCCTCCGTCCTCCCTACGAGCGCGGAGACGGCCCCCCTCCGCCGGTCCGCCTCCGCCGCGCGTTCCGTCACCGCCTCGCGCAGCTCCTTTAGCCGCCCGAGCATCGCCGCCGCGCGCGTCT
>JADDPM010000336.1 GCA_016781885.1 Rubrobacter sp. | reverse complement strand
TCCCCGGCGAGATCTTCTTCGTAGATGTGGGCCTTTGAGTAGGCGGTAAGGTTGCCGTTCCGGCGGGGATCCACAAGCGCTGCGATGGCGGCCGTAACGGCCTCCTCCACGTCGGCGAGGTATTCTCTGGCCCGCTCCAGTTCGTTCAGGGCGATCCTTGGCTGCCTTTGCTCGGATGGCAGCCGGTTCTCGAGTCGATCCTTGAGACGGTTCCAATCCGCCTCGAAGACCCCGCGTTCGGGCGTATCAGGGAGCACCCTTAGCGCCCGGGCTGCCAACTCTTCAATGGCGCGGCGGTCGGCTGGTATATCGAAGCTCTGTTCATAGGCGGTAAGTAGCTGCCGGGGATCCTCGCGCAAGTCACCGAAGAACAGGGATATCTGTCCCTGAGCCGCTGCGAGCTCGTCGGGGTCAACGGCCGCAAGCTCTTCTAATCTCCGGGTGACGGCAAGGCTTGCGCTCTCTATCCTTTCACGGGCGCCGTTCAGGTGGCTGTCGACCGCTTGGCGTACACGCCGTGCGGCTTCCTCCCGTTGCTCGGCTATGTAGCCTTCGGCGTAGACGCCTCCGGCCTCCATGGCGTTCAGGCGGTCACGGGCATCTGTGACCTCGCCGTAGCATGAGCGGGCGGCGTCCAGGGCCGCACCGATGGCGTTCCTTGCGGCGATGGGCTGTATCTCTTCGAGCATGGTCATTAGCTTCGCTCCTATCTTTCGTCGGGGTGTCCTTACTGCCTTCTTGGGATTACATAACGGCCCCCTTCTCTACTACGTCTCCGAGCCGAGTTACTTCGTCTGGGGCCTCCTGCCGAATTACGATGTGCTCCACCCCCAGCACCGCGGAGATCTTCGACGTGACGATCCGGGGGGGGCCGTAAGCCCTTCGTCCTCCATGCGGCGTAGGTAAGAGAGCGGGTATCCGCAAAGTTCGCTGAGGGCCTCCAGCGTGATGCCTTGCGCTTCTCTTGCGGCCTTCAGGCCTGGGGCGGTGCTGTAAGCTTCGGCGGGGTGGGGATCCCCGGCAAGTTCCGCGGCCTTACGGCTTATGCGGCTTGGCATCTCTGCTCCTCTCGTCGCTCTTCGCTAGTCGTTGATCAACACCACGGCGCGCAAGCAATCCCACGCCAGCAC
>JADDPM010000335.1 GCA_016781885.1 Rubrobacter sp. | reverse complement strand
TGGGAAGGCCAACCGGTAACCTATTGTGCTGCCCTGCTGGTAACCAACGAGGTTGGCCTGATCGGCGGTCGGGAGCCATACGGTTTTCCAAAGCTCTTCGGCAACATAGAGTGGAGCAAAGAAAACAACATCATTTCGGCATATGCGGAGCGTCCGAAGGGCAAACGGATATGTACGGGCGTCATACGCCCACGAGATATCCTTTCACAAGAAGACGTGCAAACCCCACCCCTGGTAACCCTGAAGGTGATCCCGAGCCCGGAAGAGGGTGCGCCACCGGAAGTTTGCGAATTGGTGCGTACCCCCGTCGATTTCGAGTTGATCGTTGGCACAGACGGCAAAGGTGAAGGCTTCTCCGGTCCCGGTAACGTCACGTTCGATTCCCCCTCGGTGATCGATTCGTGGAGCAGGCTTCCTGTGCGACGTACGGTTGCGGCGACTTGGGGGTATTACAACATGGTATTGCCCTACGGAGAAGTTATTAAGCGTTACGGTGCTCGTGAACCCGCCCTTAGCGATCCGGAGGGGGTCCCCCGGCCCGAGGCGGAGACGCCTGAACCGGTTACGGTCGCGGGCGCTTAGTAGCCCAAGGAGACGTCGATACAGTGGGAACCATGGCCGGGGCTCTTCTGGGCTCCGGCCCTTTATAAGACGCCATGTGTCGCGCCGTGCAGGCCGTCTGCGAGGCCGGGGAGATCGTGTCGGCGGAGCAGAGGCGGCGGCAAGGGGACGCCGAATGAGCGCCGACACCTTCGCCGTCTGCCCCACGGTCCTCTGCATCTTCCCCGCCCACGCCTTTATCGAGATGCTGGAGGAGGCCGCGCCAGCCTAGCCGTTGCCAATTGGCAACACCCGCGCCGGGGCTCTGCGGGGTCCCGGCCCTTTTTCTTGCCCGGCGGGAGGCGGCGGTGTCGGGCCCGGCGAAGTTTGGACACACTACATGCGGTGTCTGACCCTCTACCACAGCCCCACCCGCTGTATGTGGGGTAGAGGTTCACGGGTGAAGGCCGGGAGCCTGAGTGCTATGGTGAGAGTAAGCCTGCTTCGGGACCCTGGAGGGGGGAAATAGGCCGAAGCAGGCTCTTGCGTATTGTCGCATCGCCGAGATTACAGGACGGATACGGTTGCGTTAAGAAGCTCGTT
>JADDPM010000166.1 GCA_016781885.1 Rubrobacter sp. | reverse complement strand
AAGTTCGGTCTGCGCTAGACTGATCCCGACGTGATTGGGGCGATCTCCAAGACGGTGCTCTCGCTATGCTTGCCCAGCCTCGTGCTCCTCGCCGCCTGCGGCACGAACCCCGCAACGGACGGTAGCGCCTCAGAACCCCGCGCCGAACACACCAGCAACCACACGACTGCCGTCAACCCTACTACTATCGAGCGCACCACCGACGCCGGCGGTGCTACCGTAACGGAGGGCGGGGTTGTGTTCCTCAAGCAACCGGAGAGTCCCCGGGAAGGCGCGATCGTGGGGGGGCTGATGGCGAGGATCGGCGGTAGACTGGTGGTCGACGAGGAGGGCTGTCTGCGTTTGAAGACCGCCCACGATCCGCAGGGTTACCTGCCCGTGTGGCCTCCCGGCTACTCCCCGGCCACCGAGAGCGGCGAAATCCGTGTCCTAGACGATCGCGGCCATGTCGCGGCGCGGGTGGGAGACAGGGTGATTCTGGGCGGGGGCGAGATAAGGAAAGATGAGTCGGGACCTACCCCACAGGCGGCGCGGCGCGCCTTCGATGAAAGGCGGCGCAAGCTGGGCGTGCCGGGTAAATGTCGTGGGCCCTTCTGGTGGGTCTTCGGTCCGGTACGTCAGGGCTAATGCGGGCGCACAGAAGATGGTCTTCACCCGAGTGCGTGGGAGCGAGGCGGGCTCTAGGTAGGCAGGATGTTCTGAAAGGGCGCCATTCTGCAATCCTGGGGGGACTTCAGAATAAAAGTGAGGTTCGATGAGCCGGACACGGACGCGGCACCGCTCAACCTTCCGCTCCGGGGGGTATCATAATAATGCAGCGTTTGGCTAGTGCCTTCTTAAGGCGTTTGAACTGCGAATCGTTGTCGAAAGGTCGATCCGTGACCACCAGGGCATGTGCCAGGTTATCGGGCAACGTATCGTGGTTTTCTATAGGGTCCGGCACCACATCGACATCTCTGGGCGAGACATCGATCTGCGTGCGCACCTCGCCAGCACCCAGGCAGACAATACAGTCTGTGGGGTCGCGCTGCGAATTGCGGGGTTCGTAGTTTTTGAGCCATGCACGATCAACCGAGGGTTTTCTGCTCCTATCTCCGAATGCCGATTGACTCACGCGACGATGGGTTCCTTCGTCCTTGAAATTGCGTGGGTCGTTTCGCACGTGGCGGTACAGGCCCTCGTCGTCGTGAACGTGACCTAGCGAAAACAACCTCGGCTATTGCCGCACGAACCACGCCCAGATATCGCGGCGTTCTTCGGGAGTCGACACGGGTCCGTCCTCCATATCGTCGACCATGTCGGGCCCCCAGTCCTTGAGGTAACTGACGCCGTCATGGGCGGAAACGTAGATCGTGAGTCCTTTGTCGCTGTTCCACCACTCGAACGTCACGTCGCCGCCCTCGTCCGCGGACACGTGGGGCCTTACCCACGGCATCTTCGAGCGAACGACTTCTTCGTACATCCGCTCTATCCACTCGGTCGCATCGTGGATGGCCTCGATCCTGGGCGCCGCCACGTCGTACCCGTTCCACCCTGCCTTAAGATCCTTCAGGCTATCTATGTCGGCGAAGGTATCCGCCAGATCAGCAGGGAGATACCGGAGCGTTAAGTGGTGCCGCGTGAGGAAGGGCAGTACGCCTGGGTCGATGCTGGTCGCCCCCGTGGCGGCAAGGTCCACAAGCACGGACGAGCCCCTATCATCGTCCCAACTCCACATCGCCCACTGCCTGCCGGCCTTCGTGGGTGGGTACGCCGCTCGCTCGATCAAACTCTCCATCATGGCCGCTATGTATGCCGACGCGCTACCTGAGCTCAGATCGGTGCCCTTCCGTCGCATGAAGGGTGCCGTACCACCCACCTCGAGTGTATTCATTCGTCACCTTTCAGGTAGCCGAACAGCTCATCCCGCACGCCCCAGCGCAAGAGTTGGAACATGGTGTGATTGTAGCTCTTGAGCAACTCGTCGAGTGTGTGATCATCGAGGTCCCTGCCGTCCTCGTCGTAAGCATCGAGATCGAGTAGGTAGAACGGGCCTTGCTCCTGGGGTACTGTTCCGGGCGGCGAAGCGACGGTGGTTCCCTGCGCGAAGTGGCCGTGACGGAGGGTCAGCCCGCCATCCCCCAACTGCAACCCTACCTCCTGATAGCCGAAGGTGATCAAGGGGGAGACGCCCGTGTCGGCGAGGGGACCGAGCAGCTGTGGATTAATGAGGGGGGCCCAATCTTCAGCCCCTTGTGCGCCCGGGTACCGAATTTCGTTGATGTATCTGAGCCCAAGCCGTTGCCTGAACTCGATCCTGTACACCTCGCGGACCGAAGCCAAGATCCTTAGTAGGCGTTCAGAAAAATCCTCGTAGTCAGTGTAGTTGCGCGCCTCCAGCGAGATCGAGCCTGTGGTAAGCGTCGCCATCCACTCCCGCTCCGCGTCGGCGAACTGGTAGACCCTGCTGGCAGCCTGGTGTTGTTGCTCGACGCCACTTGGCCCGATGCTGAAACCAAATTGCTGACCCAAGAACAAGAATGGGTACCTGTCTCGCACCTTCTCCTGGAAGCGGGCCAGCAGCGCCTCGTCGGTCTGGACGGACAGTATGGCGGGGAATTGTACCTGGGCGACGACCAGTGCGAGCGGCGAGTTGTGGAGCCTCTCGGGCTCGTACTGTGGCAGAGACTCGATCAACTCTGCTCCGGGACTACAGCTATCACAGCCGCTCTCCTTTCCCCCTCCTAATTCTACTGCAACGTCTATGCCCGCGCGACGCGGATCCCAGACATGTAGGTGCATAGTAGATGCGGAGCGAGATGCAGCGCATCCCGCAAATGAACTATCTTTCTACGCCCTCGTGTCAACCCCTCTTGTCCTCCACCCCCCACCGGAGAGAATCTGAGGATGGACGGTTGGTTCGGCAAACGCAGCGAACCCGAACTCCGCCGCCTCCGCGCCGAGGTCCTCTACGACCTCGAGGTGGAGCTGCGCAAGATCGGCTGGGGAGATCCCGCCCTCGTCTACTATGAAGAACACGACCTGTTTAGTTTCGGGACGGGCGTTTTGCGTTTTCGAGGAGGTATGCCAACTGGGAGTTGTTGAGGAAGCAGGGTAGGTTGAGGGGATGGAGTAGGCCGCTACGCCCGCTCCGTATCGAATGCGCTCAGGTCGAACCGTTGCCAGGCTCGTCGGAGCCCTTCTCCTCTTCCTCTTCTAGCTCGCGTCTCCGCTGCTCTTCGAAGAACTCCGTTGCTGGATCGAGGTCCTCCCGATAGACTTCCTCCATCGCCACGGCTTCCTCCATCGCCTTAGCTATGGCGCGCTCGTCCTCCTCGGTCCACCTGTCCTGCTCGTGCCCCTTATGGACCCTTTCGAGCTCTATGAGGAGCTTGTAGACCTCCAGCGTGAACTTCGACATCTGAACGGCGTGGGCTTTGGAGTAGTTGTCGCGGGTAAGCTCCTGTTCGTAGATGCGCATGGCATCGTTGTAGGCGGCTTCTGCTAAATCCATAAGCTGAGCGTGCATCTTCTCTTTCTGCGCCCCGAGGCTCTTCCACTGCTCCTCGATGCCGGCGAGCTCCCCCTCGAAGCGGGCCTTGGCCTTGGCGTCGTCGTAGGCCAGGGCCCTCTCCTCCCAGTCGTGGCGCCTCGCCCACCCCCGGAAGTGCTCAGAAGGACCAGCGGCGTCCTGGTTGCCCGTGTGCAAGCGATAGGCTTCTTTTTGCGTTCGCTGTCCGGGCGGCAGGTTGAGGTAGATCTCGAACGCAGCGTAAGCGTTCGCCGGCTCGTCCCGACGTCTGTCCCAAGCCTCCTTCGGGCGGTGCGCCTCGCTTTCTGCCATACCCTCATGGTAGAGAACCGGTGAAAAAACATCCACCACCTTTTCGGATTTTCGCACCCACAACGAGGGGACTTGACACCCACAACGAGGGGACCTCCTGGAACGGCTCTTTCACGAGGTATGCTCGATCTGGAGCGAAAGTTGCCCGCGTTTTTCGAGGCGCCCTGCGAGGGCCAGGAACAAACACGATTCCTCGCCGTGCCCCACCCCTTCCCACCTGCCCTTACGGCGCGACCTGGAAC
>JADDPM010000008.1 GCA_016781885.1 Rubrobacter sp. | reverse complement strand
CGTGGCTGTGGGCGACCACTCCGCAGGACCGGCAGTCCATCGGCGCCGGCGGCGACTCCACCCTCACCGTCAGCACGCCAACCTCTTCGCCTCGTTCGACGCCGATCACGTGCAGCCCGTCGAGCCCAACGAGCAGATCGCAGCGAGGGCAGTAGGCGGCGTCGGCATGGCAGCGCGCGTCACCACACGCCGTAGGCTCGGACACAGTCGAGGCCTTCTGGTCAGGTTGCTTGGTCGCACCCGATCTTGGAGGCCTCGACGCCTATCCCACCCGCATCACACGCCCACCGGCGCGCCGCTCACCCCACCGGAACTTGGAAAAGCCAGCAAACCCGGTCACCGGCTGAGCTCGGCCTCCTCGTCGAGCCGGGCCAGCTTGTGCGGGTTGCGGATCGCGTAGATCCGGGTGATCCGGCCGTCCTCGATCACCAGGCTCGCCACCGTGTTCACCTCGCCGTCCAGGTCGAGCCGCGCCGCCGGCCCGCCGTTGAGCCACATCGGCATCGCCTCGGCGTACTCCATGACGTCGCGCTCCAGCGGCGTGAAGACGTCCGATTCCCGCCACCGCGGCACCTCGCGGGCCTTAGCCACGTCGAGCCCCTCGTTGTGCGCCTGGAAGTACCCCAGGTCGAGGCAGAACGTGCAGCCGATCAGGGATGCCACCGCCATGTGGGCGTAGGACTTCAGGTCCTCGTCGCACTGGTTCCACTTGGCGGCCTTCTGGCCGAGGCCGAGGCTGAACTTGAGCACCGGCCGGTTGTGCCACATCACCCCGAGGGCCTCGGGCACTTCGCCGAACATCTTCCTGGTGAACCTCTTCAGTACTGCGCCGTAGACGCCGGTGATCTCGGCCTTGGGGACTCGGGTGTTGCTGGTCATGTCTTCCTCCTCGTCTGCTGGTCTCAGCATGAAGACACCGGCCGAGGCCAATCTGTGACAGCATGGCAGATATCCTCGTCCGTGGCTGACGCTGAGTTCCGGTACTCCGACCTCCTCCCGACCGGTCAGGACGACACCCCCTACCGACTGATCACCACCGAGGGGGTCTCGACGTTCGAGGCGAACGGCCGGACGTTCCTCCAGGTGGACCCGGAGGCGCTGCGTCTGCTGACCGCGGAGGCGATGCACGACGCCCACTACCTGCGGCCGGCGCATCTGCAGCAGCTGCGGAAGATCATCGACGACCCCGAGGCGTCGGGGAACGACCGGTTCGTCGCGCTCGACCTGCTCAAGAACGTCAACATCTCCGCGGGCGGCGTGCTGCCGATGTGCCAGGACACTGGCACCGCGATCGTGATGGGCAAGAAGTCCGAGGGCGTGCTGACCGGCGCCGACGACGCGGAGTGGATCAGCAAGGAGGGTCAGGCGGCCTTGCGGGGGCGGCCGGGGCGGCGGACCTGAGTGACGGGCTTCCCTGCTTCGAGGAGAACCCCGCCCCAGATGCCCCATTCGTCCCGTTCCTGACCGAGTGTGAGGCAGAGGTCCTTCACGGTGCAGCCTTCGCAGAAGGCTCGGGCGGCCTCGAGGGTCTCCTCATCGGGGGAGGGCTCAATCACCCCCACCTCAAGTAGGAAGAGCCGCTTAAAAATAGCCGTTGGTCATCAGCGGCCAGCTCTCAGCCTTCTCTATAGCCTCCCTCCCTTTGCTCGCGAGGTGTGGGCGATCGCAGGCCGGTACTGACGCTAGGTTGTGCTTTGCGGTTGGATCGCGCGCCCCGATTCCGCGCAAAACGGTTCTTGGCGGAGGTCGATTAGCGACAGCTGACCACTAAATCCTAGCCGTTGCTTGCGGCGGTCAGTAGAATGTTCTGGTATGGACCCCAGGGAGGTTAGGGAGGAGAAGATCGGGCTCGGCGGGGCGGCGGCGATCCTGGGCCGGTCGGCGAGCACGGTCCGGCGCTACGTGGCCGAGGGACGCCTGCGCGCCGAGCGCACCAGCCGGGGCGGCTACAGCCTCCTGCTCTCGGATGTCGAGGAGTTGGCGCGGACGTTGGGTACAAGCGGGGGGGGGAACGACACGGGAACGTCGGAGGAGGACGAAGTCTTCGAGGGGGAGGTGATCGGGGACGAGGCGCCGCCGTACGGGTCCGACTCCTCGCGCCTGCCGGCCGTACCGTTCGAGCGCTACGAGCGCCTGCTTCAGCAGGGCCAGGATTACAAGACGCGCCTCGAAGAGCGGACCCGCCAGATCGAGGAGGTCAAGCAGGAGCGGGATGCGGCGCGTATGGAGATAGACCGGCTGTGGTCAGAGATCGAACGTCTCAACCTGATTGAATTCCAACGCGAGCTGCAAGAGAGAACTATCTCCACCCTCGAAGAAGAGAAGGCCAGACTCGAAACGGAACGCGAACGGCTCGTGGAGGAGCGCATCGAACTGGTCGAGGAGAAGTCCAACCTCGTCGAGGAACGCACCCGGCTCGAAGCCGAGCTTCAGGTCCTCAAGAGCCGTGGCTTCTGGTCCCGCCTCTTCGGCGGTTAGCATCGGTCTCCCCTTCGCCGGTGAATATTTTCTTAGACACCGTTCTTGCCCGAGATTATAGTTGGCGTACTGTCTAACGCCGATTGGAGACAGGCGTGGAGGCTCGCGGACCGGGCTGGGTCAACCGGGTAGAGTTGCTCGCCGGGTTGCTCCCGGCAACCCTGTTGCTGCCTCCCTTCGTGCTCACCGGGGCGTTCGGTATAGTCGTGGCCGCCGTCACCGTGCTGCCCCATCCGCAAAGGCCGCTCGGCGAGGGACTCTCTCACTTACATGCCGACGCTTTCTTTCTCCTGCTGGCGCTCGGGGCCGTGCTCGGCCTGGCCTCCCTGCGGCCCGTGGTCGTCCTCGGACGCGAGGACGGTAAGCCAATCTCCGGTTCTGCGCCCGGGCGTGAGCTCCTCGATCCTGTCCGGTCTGACGGCGGCCTCCTGCTGGCTGACCTCGATGGCACCGCGCGGCTGGGTACGATCTCGTCACGTGGTCCGCGTGAGTTTTGCTACTCGGCGGTCCCGTCGTGATCGGCGTGAAGTACGCTTTCCTACCGCTCTTCGGGTATGGAGCGCCGGAAGGGAGGCACGTTGGACGCGGTGATTAGGACCGAGGGGCTTACCAAGACCTACGGGCGCCGCAGCCGCGGTGTTGAGGACGTGAACCTCGAGGTGAACGAGGGCGAGGTCTTCGGCTTCCTCGGTCCGAACGGGGCTGGCAAGACGACCACTATCCGAACGCTCCTGAACTTCCTTCATCCCACCGGCGGACGAGCGGAGGTCTTCGGGATGGACTCGCGTCGGGAGAGCGTGGCGATACGGGAACGGGTCGGGAACTTGCCGGGGGAGTTCTCGCTGGAGGACCGGATGACCGGCGAGAGGTTGCTGCGGTTCTTCGCGAGGCTGCGTGGGGTGGAAGACCTCAGCTACGCCCATGAGCTCGCCGGGAGGCTGGGCGCGGACCTGCGGCGCCCGATGCGGCGGCTCTCGCGGGGGAACAAGCAGAAGATCGGGCTGATACTGGCCATGTTCCACCGGCCGCCACTCCTCATCCTCGACGAGCCGACCGGGGGGCTGGACCCGCTGGTGCAGGAGGAATTTCTAGAGATCATCGCCGAGACGAAGGCGGAGGGTCGCACCATTTTCTTCTCCTCACACGTGCTCTCCGAGGTCGAGCGCGTCTCAGATCGGGTCGGCATAATCCGCGACGGTCGGCTGGTCACGGTAGAGACCACGGACGCGCTCGTCAACAAGTCCTTCCGCCACGTCAGCCTTACCTTCGCCGAGCCCGTGGACGCCGGTCCTTTCGCCGCCTTGCCGGGAGTTGAGGAGCTCAAATCTGACGGCGCGAACATCACCTTCACGCTCCACGACAACCTGGACGAGGTGGTCAAGCTTGCTGCCAAAGGGAGGCTGGTTGGTATGGACTACGAGCGGCCGAGCCTGGAGGAGATCTTTCTGGCTTATTACGTCCATGAGGGGGAGGTAGAAGAACGATGAGCGCGGGAGAAGCGCGGGCGACACGGGCCGGGAGCGGTTTCCGCCGTCCGGACGTGGAGCCGGGCGCCGGGCGCGCGGTACGCTGGTGCCCCTGTTCGCGCACGTGTTGCGGCTGCAGCTGAGGAGTGTGAGCCTCTGGGGCCTGGCCCTCGGGCTGCTCAACCTCATCACCGTCGCCTCGTTCCCCGCCGTGGAGGATCAGTCACAGGTCTTCAACGATCTGGTCGAGAGCTTTCCGCCGGAGGTGAGGAACCTCTTCGGCATAAGCGAGGGTACCGACCTGACCACTATAGAGGGCTTCCTGGCGGCGCAGACCTTCAACTTCATAGCCCCGCTGGCTTTGGCGTTCTTCCCGATACTCGCCTCCGCGAGCGCTCTCGCCGGCGCCGAGGAGCGTGGCGCGATGGACGTCTTACTCGGCAACCCGCTCCCGCGCTGGCAGCTCGTCGTCGGTAACTTCCTCGCTACCGCCGTCTCGCTGCTCGGGATACTCGCGATCCTCGGGCTCTTCACATGGGCGCCCGCGAAACTGATGGACATAGACCTCTCGCTCGGGAGGACGGCGGAGGCCGTGTTGAATATGTGGCCGCTGTGCGTCTCTTTAGGCTCTCTGGCGATGCTGTGCTCTGCCGTCTTCCACCGGCGCGTCCTCGCCGTAGCCATCCCCGGTGCCGTCCTCGTCGCCATGTACTTCGTCAACGCCCTCGGAAACACCGTCGAAGGACTCGAAGACGCCCGCCCCTTCACCGTCTTCTACCATTACGGCTCGGCTATCGAGAACGGCGTAGATTGGCCGAGCTTTGTGGGCGTAACGCTCGCCGCCTTGCTGCTTTTGCTCCTCGCCGCCCTTGCCTTTAACCGCCGCGACATCTATACGTAACGTCCGGTCCCTCACTCCTGGCTGATTACGGATCGCCTTGCTGCTAGATTGCCTCACTGTATGGATTTAGAGCCGAAACTGTTGCTGCTGCGGGCGCGGGGCATGGCCGTCTTCAGGGGTGTCCTGGACTCGGACGCCGGGCGGAACTTCCTGGCCCTGCTCGGGCTGCTCGCTGCGGAGCGCCCGGATGCGATGGCCGTCGCGGGCGTCCTCGGACGGCTCTGGGAGGAGCTCGCGGCCGAGGGTGAGAACCTCCTCCCCGACGCCTGGCAGTCGTACCTCGTCGGCCGCGTCCTCGACGGCGAAAACGCCTTTAGCCTCGGTGCCGAGAGGGGGGACATGCGTCCCGCCGTTTTGGAGCAGGCCCGACGCGACCTCCACACCCTGCGAGAGCTCTTCGCCCTCGACGCGGAGGCTTTCCTGGACGCTATCGAAGCAGTACCCGGGCTAGCCGGAGTCTGGGTGCCCTGGCAGGACGACGGCTCTGCCGAAGATGACTCCCCCCGCAGGGCGCTCGCCGGAAAGCTCGCGGCGGCTAGTGACTGGGGCAGTCTCGCCGGGACGCTCGCCGATCACTACGCCCTTCACGGTGCGGGTCTCTTCGGGCGCTACCGGGCTTTCCGCTGGGAGGGCGGGAGGCTGCGAGCGGTGCCACGTCCCGATCCGGTGCGTCTTTCGACCCTGATCGGCTACGGGAGAGAGCGTGAGCCCCTGGTAAAGAACACCGAACGCCTCCTCGCAGGGCTCCCGTCCCACCACGCTCTCCTCTACGGCCCGCCGGGCACCGGCAAGTCCTCGACCGTAAAGGCCATTCTCAACGAGTATGCAGACCGTGGCTTGCGCCTCGTAGAGCTTGCCAAGGAAGATCTCAAGGAGTTGCCCCGGGTGCTCGAAGTCCTGCGCGGCCGGGGCTCGCGCTTCGTTCTCTTCGTCGATGACCTCTCCTTCGAGGAGGACGAGATCGAGTACAAGTCGCTTAAGGCCCTCCTTGAAGGGAGCGTCGAGGAGCCGCCCACGAATGTTAGGGTCTACGCGACCTCGAACCGGCGCAACTTGATCCGTGAACGCTTCTCCGAGCGCGAGGAAGGCGGAGCCGCCGACGACGTCCACGGGCGCGACACCATGCAGGAGAAATTATCGTTAGCCGCTCGCTTCGGCTTGCGCCTCACCTTCCCTTCCCCTAACCAGGAGAGGTACCTGGAGATCGTCTCCGGACTCATGTGGGAGCGCGGCCTGAAGGCCTCCCCGGACGAGTTGAGGGAGAGAGCTCTCCTTTGGGACCGCTGGCACGCTGGCCGCTCCGGCCGCACCGCCCGGCAGTTCGTCGACGAACTCGAAGCAGAACTCTCCGAACACCCTTAAAGCATGTGTGAACCGGCGCGCCCGGAGCGGTAGCATGCCGGCTCTAAAGTCTCACCCGACCGATATGAGCAACGAGGAATGAGCCTCTGGCGGCCTGTATCTCACCCTGCTGCCTGTGCCTGACTCGCGGCAGCGCAACACGATCTGCGCGAGGTGTTCAACGTCCTATGGTAGGATCGTATACAGATGCGCCCTCTGTGGCGCATGCGACGTCTACTGTAGCCCGGCTGCGATCTGCATTCGTCACCTTTGGGTGGCTGATGCTCAGCCGAGCCGTCCTCAGGGTAGGTCCGAAATATTAATGTACATCAACGATGCCGTGGCGCACGGCGAACATGAGGGCCTGGAGCTGCGAGTGAGCCCCGATCTTGTTGAAGACGTTGATACGTGGGTGCGCTCGGTGTCGAGGCTTATATAGAGGCGGCGGGCGATCTCCTTGTTGCTGAGGCCGTCAGCGAGGCCCTGGAGCACTCCCGTTCGCGGGGGGTTATCCGTTCGATGATCCCTTGGACCTCGCGCTCCTGCTCGCGAGAGTTGCTCGCCAGGCGGAGCAACTCTATTATCTCTTTAGTAGAGAGCAACGCTTCGCCCGCGACCAGGCGACGCACCACGCCGATGATCTGGTCCAGGTCGGCGGTCTTGTGCAGAACGCCAGCCGCGCCTGCCTCCACCGCCCGGGCGAAATCCTTGCGCTCGAAGCTCGCGGTCAAAACCAGCGCTCTGAAGTCGGGGTTGGACTCGCGCAACTCTCCGATCAACTCCGTGCTCTCCCCGTCGGGTAATGAGAGATCGAATATGCCTATGTCAACCCGGTTCTCGAGCCCGTTCAACGTCTCGCGCGCTTCAGCCACGGTGCCCGCCTGCGCGTACACCTCGAACTCCGGCTCCCGCTCAAAGACAAGCGCGAGAGTCTGGCGTAACATGGTGTGATCCTCCACGAGTAAGATGCGCTGCACTTCTCCTCTTTCGCCGCCGGGCCGCCGATTTTCCTGCACTTCCACTATATTAACTCGTTGGCTCGCGGGGGACCCGCAAGATTTTAGTTTTCCGGGCTGCCGGTATCGAAGTTTGGAGGGGCGGAGAGTTTGGCGTGGAAACGCACGCTTGTGCCCTTTCCGGGTTCGCTTCGGATCTGAAGCTCCCCGCCGAGAGCGTGGGCTCGCTCCCGCATCCCTGTAAGTCCTATCCCGACCCCCTTGCCCGGATCGAAGCCTTGTCCGTCATCCTCGATCTCTACCCAGATTTCGTCCTCCTCGCGCCCTAAGGTTACCCGGGCGTACGAGGCGTTCGAGTGGCGCCGGATGTTGACCAGCGCCTCTTGAAAGATACGCAGTAGCTCGATGCCGGTACCGCCGTCGATCTCCTTAGGGAAGTCGTCCTTTACGTCTAGCTCTAATATACGCTCCGGGGCCATCTGGCGGTTCAACTCTACGAGTGATTCTAGGGACTGGAGAAAAGACTGTTCTTCGCTGCCCAGACGCAGATCGTAGACGGCGTTGCGCAACCCGGCTACTACTCTCCGGAGGGCTGATATCTCGTGCTCTGACCTTTCGTCTGGTCCTGAATCGCCGGACGTCAATCGAGTGTACTGCAAGCTCTGCAAGACGAAGGCGAGGTCTTGCATGGCCTCGTCGTGCAGGTCGCGGGCTATCCGGTGGCGCTCGGCCTCCCGGATCTCGCGCAGAGCAACCTCGGCCCGCTTGCGCTCGGTGACATCCTCTACCGTTCCTTCGTAGCCCAGCAACTCGCTGCTACCATCGCGGACTGCACGTGCGCTCACAGAGGCCCACATTATGCTCCTGTCTTTACGGCGCATCTGAATCTCGAACCCCGATACGGCACCGTGATCCTGTATCAGCCGGTTGAACTCCTTCCTGCGCTCGGGCTCGACGTAGAGCTGATCCCCTATGTCGGAGATAGCCGCCAGCAGTTTTTCGGGAGATTCGTAGCCAAACATACGAGCCAGTGCCGGATTCGCTGCGAGAAATCTCCCGTCGACCGTGCTCTGGAATATACCCTCCACAGCATTCTCGAAGATGGAGCGGTAATTCTCTTCGGCTCGCCGCCGTTCCTCCTCCGCCTCTCTGCGCTCGGTGATGTCCTGGACCGTGCCAGACAACCAGAACGGCTTGCCGTCCTCTTCGTAGCTCACTTCGTATCGAGTCTGGACGGTGCGTACCTCGCCGTCCGGGCGGACGATACGATACTCGATGTCAACTTGCTCTCTAGCGTACAGGGCCTCGCGGACCGATCTCCGAACAAACCTACGGTCCTCCGGATGCACGGACTCTAGAAAAGACTTGTAGGTCGGGACAAAGTGCTGCGGAGCATAGCCGAAGATTCGGTAAAGCTCGTCGGACCAACTCGCTTCGTCTTCCTTCACGGAGTAGTCGAAGTTGCCGATGTGGGCGATCCGCTGGGCGGCCGCAAGACTGCTCTCACTCTTTTGTAACGCCTCTTCGGCCTCACGGCGCTCGGTGATGTCCTCCTGCATCAGGACTACTTCGAGTATCTCTCCAGAAGCATCCTTCACCGGATAGATGAAAGACTGGACCCAGCGTGGACGGCCACCGCCGGTAGCTCGCAGAGGGTCGTACAGGATCGGGGGGATAGCCGTGGCCTCACCGCCAAAACCTTTTCTGAGGTAAGGAAGTAACCCTTTGGCCTCTAGCTGCTCGTCTTTCAAAACGTTATAGTCCGGGTTGTACTCCATGACTTCTTCGAGGGTTATGCCCCAAAGCTCCTCCCCGGCCCGGTTGATCTGAAGCATCCGACCATCGGTTGAGAACATCGAAATGGCTAACATGGCCTGCTCTACCATCAGGCGAAAGCGAGTCTCCGAGACGCGCAGTGACTCTTGGGCCCTTCTACGCTCGCGCCGCTCTTCTGCCTCCCTGAGCTCCCGGTCGACGGCAGTGTTGAGACGGGCCAGGTTGTCCTTCATGATGTAGTCGTGGGCGCCGGCCTTCATCGCCTTGACCGCGACGTCCTCCCCTATCTTGCCGGAGACGATGATGAAGGGCAGGTCTAGACCGTTGCGCTGCAGAAGCTCGAGCGCCGCCGAGGAGCTGAAGGCCGGCATGGAGTGGTCGGAGATTACGAAGTCCCAGACCCGCTTCTCCAGCGCGGCTTGCATGCTCGCCGCAGTGTCCACCCGCTCGTGGTCCAGCTCGTAACCGCCGCGCCGCAACTCCCTCAACAAGAGCAACGTATCGTCTTCAGAGTCCTCGACGATCAAAATTCGGAGTGGTATGCCCACCTAAACTCTCCACACATAAACACGACTGCCACTCACTTGGCTGATATTCTAGGCATAGCTTCGAGCAGGAGCAAATATCTCATCATGCTCGCGTCCTGATAGATGCTGCTCTCCCGAGAGGAGAGCAATACAACCACACTGACCAGCTTGTACTGGTTTGGCTAGGCCAGGGAAAACTCACTCACTTGTGGGATGCGGTAATCCTTACCCGACACTAGGATCTTACCTAAGGCCACGATCTTCAAGGAGAAAAAAGCGTGAGGAAATGATCAGATCATCCGTATACTGCGTAGACTTCCCTGACTGCCCGCGAAGGTCCTGAGTGAAAACTATGGATCTAGATAGGAGTAGACGTATGAGGTAAAAGATCTTTAGCGGGCGGAAGAGTAGATCAAGAAATAGACAAAGGATAGAGAGAGAAATGAAGAAGATTACCGTAATGATGGCTATGCTGGCGCTGATGATGTTCTCCGGCGGTACCGGCCTTCGCTTCCCACGACACCTCCGTCGAGAACAGCATCGTGCAGAGCGGCGGGGCGAGCGTCACGATCGGCGACGAGAACGAGGCGTCGCAGTCTGTAGTGAACTCCCAGAGGGCTACCGTCACGATCACCGGCGACAGGAACGACGTCTCGATCGATCAGTCCATAGAGCAGAACGCCTTCAGCCCCGAGGTCGAGACTGACCTCTTCCAGTCGGTTGCGCAGGCCTGGTTCTTCCGGTTCTGGTTCTAACCCTCGGGATCGACGGGTAAGCAGCGTAACAAGCGTAGCTAGCCCAGGCCACTTGGAAGGTTGAAAGAGGAGGCGGGGTCCCTAGGGACCCCGCCTCCTTCGCGCGCACTCTAGTCTTCTATAAACTACGCAGATGTCCCTAATGTTGCACCCTTATAACCCCGCCGCGACCCGCACTGCCACGAACGCGGAACCGGCGGCTCGATCTTAGTTATAGGAAGAGTACTTAGTTAACCGTAGTTTAATAGTACTAGGCAAAAATAGTACACTCGTACGATGGCAGCCGCGGAGTCCGGGGCCATAATTCCTGTATTACGTTACGGGCCGGCGTTCTCTTATTCCCCCCTCCTAAACGACCGGCTCGCTATTTGCTTCGTTGTAGAACTCACCTTCGCAGACGTAGGTTGCGGGGCCTCTCATGTAGACCGGGTCTTCCTCGCCGGTCCACTCTACCTTCACTATCCCGCCATCGAGCGCCACCTGTACCGAGCTCTCAGCGAGTCCCCGCCGTATAGCTGCGACTGCTACGGCGCATGAGCCCGACCCGGAGGCCAGGGTCTCGCCCGCGCCGCGCTCCCAGATCCTCATCCTCACCTCGTGACTGCAGCGCGGATAGGCGAACTCTACGTTCGTCCTCTCCGGGAAGAGCGGGTCCTTCTCTACCTGCGGCCCGACCGTTCGCAGGTCCAGCGCCTCTACCTCCGCTTCGCTCCCGAGGAAAGCGACGGCGTGAGGGTTGCCCATAGAGACCCGCAGAAAGGTAAAGTCGTGAAGCTTTACTTCGGAGTCGAACACCGGTGCGCCCATGTCTACACGCGAGGATCCATCGTCGTAGAGGACGACCTTCTTCACCCCTGCGCCGGTCTCCACGGTAAGAGTGTCACTCTCAACGATCTCAAAGTCGCGGGCGTAGCGGGCGAGGCAGCGCAGGCCGTTGCCGCACATCTCAGAGGACGAGCCGTCGGAGTTGAGGTAGACCATCTTCAGATCGGCCACCTCCGAGGAGGCGGGCACGAGCAGGCCGTCAGCCCCGACTCCGAAGTGCCGGTCACAGACCTTTCGGGCCAGTTCGGGCAGGTCCGCCTCCTCTACCTCGCCGGGATCGATTATGATGAAGTCGTTGCCGACACCGTGCATCTTCGTAAACCTCATGGTGAGAAGATTTTAGCCCCGGCGCACTGGAAGGCCAAGCTCGCCGCTGGTACAAATGGTGTGGCGGGAAGCGTTCAAGAGGAGGTGTAAGCCGTGGAGGGTGGCAGAGAGGTCTGTCTGGAAGAAGAGGTCGAGAAGATGCGACGGTCGGGGATATCTACGGACGAGATCTCGGAGAAGATGGGCGTCGACCGAGCGTGGGTGGAGAGCCTGATCTCAATGTGGGGCCTGGACGAAGAGCCCTCCGCTGCGGGGCGTGAGCCCCAGAGAGAGTGAGCGTGGCGACCCGGAAGGAGTCACGCGGTTTTGGGCGTAGATCCGGTCTGGCTGGAGAGCCTGGTCTCGATATGGGGATGAGTAGGCGCCGGTGAGCGGCTCGATCGATGATACTACGCTCCTGCGCGGCCGGAACGTCGTGCTTCGGCCGCTCCAGATAGACGACGTCGAGCGTGTGGCCGCAATCCAGGCCGAGCCTGGCGTCGTACGCTGGTGGGGGCCCCCGGACGAGGCCGAGCTGCGTCGGCAGGCCGACGGGACCGCCGACGAGAAGGCGTTTGCTATAGAGAGGGAGGGCGAGCTCGTGGGCTTGATCCAGTACCACGAGGAGAACGAGCCCGACTTCCGCCACGCGGGGATCGACGTCTTCCTCGCCGAGCGGGCTCAGGGGCGTGGCCTCGGAACCGACGCGGTGCGAACGCTCGCGCGCTACCTGATTCAAGAGCGAGGACATCACCGGCTCACGATCGACCCGGCTGCCGACAACGCTGTGGCCATCCGAACCTACGAGAAGGTCGGCTTCCGCGCGGTCGGGGTCATGCGCGAGTACTGGCTTTCGCCGGACGGGTCGTGGCATGATGGCTTGCTGATGGATCTGCTCGCGCGCGAGTTCGATCAGGCATGAGTACACGCTGCCGCACGATGAGCCTGGACGGCCCGTGGACGCCTTGCTAGTCTCCCTCGCTGACACCCTCATGTGCCCGACGCCTACCGGGAAGGCGGCAAGCTGGTCCCCTTCGCCACGGCTTCGGGATTCTTCGTCTCGTTCATGCTTGCGGAACTGTAGCCGGAGCCGGGCTTAACCTGGAGCCCCGTCGTCCTCGTAGCGCCCATCGAGGTGTTTGACCAAGAACCTCTCGGCGGCGGCGTAGAACTTTAGGCGGTTCTCCGGCCTCGCGAAGCCGTGCCCCTCGTCCTCGAAGAGCAGGTACTCGTAGTCTATGCCCTTCTCCTTCATGGCGGCTACGACCTGCTCTGCCTCGGCCTGCTTGACGCGCGGGTCGTTAGCCCCCTGGGCTATGAGCATGGGTATCCGGATCCTGTCCACGAAGAACAGCGGCGATCGCGACTTCAGGAACTCCTCCTCGGTCTCGGGGTTGCCGACCCGCTCGTGAAATGTCGCCAGGAACGTGGACCAGTACGGCGGGATGCTGTTTATGAGCGTGATAAGGCTGCTCGGTCCCACGATGTCCACCGCGCACCGGAACACCTCCGGCGTGAACGTCGCCCCGACGAGCGCCGCGTACCCGCCGTAAGACCCGCCGTAGATCGCCACCCGCTCGGGGTCTGCTATGCCCTGACCGACGGCCCACTCCACCGCGTCCACGAGGTCGTCGTGCATCTTGGCGCCCCACTCCTTGTTCCCGGCATTTAGGAACTCCTTGCCGTAGCCGGTCGATCCGCGGTAGTTGATCTGCAAGCATGCGTACCCCCGGTTGGATAACCACTGCGCCTCTGGGTCGTAGCCCCATGAGTCGCGCGCCCACGGTCCGCCGTGTACGTTGAGCACCATCGGCAGCCCCTCGCGCCCCGCGCCCGGCGGAAGGGTCAGGTAACCCTCTATGGTCAGACCGTCGCGGGCGGTGAAGGAGATGGGCTCCATCCGCGCTAGGGTATACTCATCGAGGGCGGGCCAGGCGTTGAAGAGGTGACTGCCCTCTCTCTCGCCGCGCCTGTACGAGTAGTAAGAAGCTCCGCGGTCGTCGGCGGTGAAGGCTACTAGCCAGTTCTCGTCTGCCCGGTCGCGGCTGGTGACGGCGAAGTCGCCCCGGGCGAGGCTCTTTATAGCCTCGAAGTCATCCCGGACTTTCTCGTCCAGCACGATCCAGTCGGCTCGGGCCTTCTCTATCGCCACGGCCTCGATCTGGTACGTCTCCGGATTGACGAGCACGTCGCTCACGTCGTAGCGCTCGTCCCCGGCGAGCACGTCGTACGCGCCGCTCCTTAAGTCCAGCGAGGCGAGTTGGGCGGCGTTCGCGCCCCGCGAGTCGACCAAGTAGATCCTCGCTCCGTCCCCCGAGAAGCCGACCGGGCCGCTGTTGAGCGCGTCCTCCGGCCCCCAACTTACGATCTTCTCCCAATCGGCCTCCTCCGTCTCGCGGAAGAGCAGGTCGAACCCGCCCTCGGGCGTGGCGGCCATCGCCCCGCGCACCCGGAAGTCCCTATCCGCAACCCACTGCGCCACGTTGCCGGGGTTTTTCGCGACGAGATCCAGGTTGCCGCCCGATATGGAGAGGCGGTATACGTCATGGACCTCGGCGGTCTCCTTATTGAGGCCGACGAGCAGCGCATCCGGAAAATGCCTGTTCTTCGCCAGGAGTTGCGCCTGGACCCCCTCGAAGGGCGTCAGATCGCGCGTCTGTTGCGTCTTCGGGTCGGTGGCGTAAATACGCCAATCCTCGTTCCCGCCCGCGTCCTGGAGGTAGACGATATGCTCGTTATCCTCCGCCCAGAAGTAGATGCGGATGCCGCGCTTATCATCTTTTGTGACCGGCCAGTAATCTTCGCCTCCGACCGGGGAGCCGACCGGCCCGACCCACACGTTCAGGACTCCGTCCACCGGGGCGAGGTAGGCGAGGCGTTCGCCGTCCGGGGAGAGGCGAGGCTGGGCCATTTCCGGGTTGCCGAAGAGGACCTCACGTGGGATCAGGGGCGGCAGGGGCGTATGGAGGTCGGTCATCTCTTCCTCTCTCTAGTAGCGTTACTGGAGAGTTTAGCGCGTGCACCCGGGCCGATGGACGAAAGTTAGGGCAACGATATACCTCACTCAGAAAACCGCCGCCTCCGCAGTTAGCACTTACTCAGCATTTACTTGTGGTGTGTTTAGCACCTCTTTAGCATTAGTACCGCAAATTGCGGTACAGTACCGGCAAAGCTGGTGTTTTACCAGTAAAGCTGGCATTTCACCAACAATGCTGGTATTCCGAAAGGTAGGCTGGGAATGGTCGAACGGTACAAAGACGAAGCCCAGAAGAACGAACGAGACACCCAGTGGGAAGGCTTCAAGAACTACGTCAGGAAGATGGCCCAAGTTCCTAAAGAAGAGCTAGACGAGAAGCTGGCCGAAGAGAAGCGGGAGAAGAAAGAAGAAAAGCGTGTTGGATAGGCTCGGGGCAAGGTTGGCAACTTGACTGGAGAGAAACCAAAGAGGAGGATTTACAAAGATCCTCCTATCATCGAAGCTCTGTGCGAGTTCCAGTTCGTGCCCAACCAGCCGTGGGATTGGACGATTCCGGGGCTATTCTACCGTGAGGTGGAATCCGAGTTCCCCATAAGGCGTCAGTTCAATCCTTTTCAAATCGAGGTAAGCGCCGGAACAGAGGGAACCTCTGTTCAGAATGTGGTAGGCAATGTTGAGCGTATGCAGTTCGCGCGCCAAGACGAAGGGGCGTTGATCCAGATTGGCCCCAACACTGTGTCGGTAAATCACTTGAAGCCCTACTCAAGTTGGGAGACCTTCAAACAGATGATTGGGCGCGCTCTGGAAGTTTACAGACAGGTTGCTAATCCTCAAGCGATAAGCCGCATCGGCTTGCGCTACATCAATCGCCTGGAGTTTCCTGGGTTTCGATCGGTCGACATCGAGCGCTTTTTGCTTGCAGCGCCCGCAGTTCCTAGCGCGGTGCCGCAAACTTTTAGCTCGTGGCTACAGCGTGTGGAAATCCCGTTTATCGAAGCGAACGGACTTTTGGTCCTGCAATCCAGCTCTGTGCGTGAAGAGGGGCAACGGAACGTTGCTTTCCTGTTGGACCTAGATTTTATTACCCTCCAGCCAGAGTTAGCAAAGTTGGACTCCGCAATGGAGTGGGTAGAGAGGGCACACGACGAGGTGGAAAAGACTTTCGAGGCGTGCATAACTGACGAAGCGAGACAACTACTTGGGGAGGTAGGGCATGACTGAAAGAGCCGCTACTCACGGCGAGAGCATCATGTTTTTTCCTGGTTCTTCTGGACAAGGCTACTGGCAACCGGGGCAGATGATGGAGGCCGCAACTGCACTTCATGGCATGTATCCTGGAAGTTTTCTTGGCAGCAGCGGCATACCGACTACCATAACTCCTAGCCTGGAGAAGAGAATGAATGCCCTGGATCAGAAGATAGATGCTCAAACTCAAGAGATATTACAGCTACAACAGTTAGTCTATGACATGGCTCGGCAATTACAGCAGTCTCTACAAGGAGTAGAGCCAGAGGAAACATCAGAGATTCTTGACCTGCAACCTTTATCTAGAATGCATGTTAACGCACAAGTGGGGCAGTATTACGAGCCCGCTCGCTTACATATCATAGAAGAGGCTGAGGACACTGACTCTGAAGATACCGAGGAGTGAGGCAGGACAGTGTATGTCTGAGGAGTATTCTTGGTATGAGGTAGTTGAAGGGGGCGATCTAGAGCAAGGGGATATTCTTGAGGGATGCCCAGTTATTGTTCCAGATCCCAACATACGTTTTCCGATACCACGTGAAAATCCTCTGGTCGATGTGCTCACCTACAATGTCATAATAATGACTCAATCCTGTGATTTAGAGAATGAGAAGTTAGACAAGGTAATATTGTGCCCGCATTATGAGGTAACCTAAGCAGGGGAAGGTGGGACTCCACTGGGCAAGGATACCCGAAATGCGATCCAGAACGGGCGCCGCCCTCGCCTCAGCATGCTCGACGCTTCCCATATACCAGAATTGGAAAGGGGGATTCGCATCATAGATTTTGGGGAGGTCTTTAGTCTACCCAGCAATTACGTGCGGCGACATGCTGAGAACCAAGGTCCACGCTTACGCCTTCGTTCGCCCTACCGCGAGCATCTTTCCCAAGCCTTCGCTGGGTTTTTCATGCGTGTTGCGCTGCCGCGGAATATAGAGCCCTTCTGATAGAAGGGTTAGCCAGATGCTGTCTTGCCCAGCAATTCCAAGTAGGTCAACCGCCGCCCCGCAACTGACCTGAGCGCTTTCTTGAACCTGTCTGCGTCCTGCCCTTCTTGCTCGTTAAACCGGAACGTTTGTTCGTCCAGATAGCGGAATAGGTGGTAGGCTCTACGCACACATAGGTTCCCTTGAAGCAACGTTCCATTAAGCTCCATAAGCACAGGCAGGAGCGATAATTCTTGACGGGCTAGGCTGCCACGCTACGTTACCGGGGGTTAGCGTTCAGTACGTACTGCATTGAGTACAGCCCCGGCCCTGCCCCGGCGACGAACTTCGCGGCCCGCATCGCGCCGTCGGCGAAGGTGCGGCGCGAGAGGGCGCGATGAACAACCTCTACCTCCTCACCTTCGGAGTAGAAGACCAGACGGTGTTCGCCCACTACCGCCCCGCCACGCAGGGCGTGTATCCCGATCTCTCCTTCTCTCCGGGAAGCAACGCCCTCCCGCCCGTAAACGGCAACCTCGTCCAGGTCCTGTCCTCGTCCTTCGGCGGCGGCCCGCGCGAGCAGAAGCGCGGTCCCTGAAGGCGCGTCCTTCTTGTGGCGGTGGTGAGCTTCCACGACCTCGATGTCGTATCCTGCGAGCTTCGCGGAGAGATCCCGGACGACCTCGCGCAACAGGTTGACCCCGACGCTCATGTTCGGGGCGAGGACGATGGGCACGCTCTTTGCCGCCTCTTCGAGCTTCGCGTGCTGCTCCCCGGAGAGGCCGGTGGTGCCAATGACGTGCGGCTTGCCGTAGGAGAGGTGCTCGACCGTCGCCCCGGGCGTGGTGAACTCGATGAGGACCTCCGCTTCTCCGGGCGGGTCTTCAGTGGCTGCGACGCCGATCCTACCTGCGCCGCAGAGCTCGCCGAGGTCGGCGCCGAGGGCGGGGGAGCCGGATGCGTCGGTGCCGCCGACGAGCTCGATGCCGTCCGTCTCCAGGGCGGCGCGGCAGAGCTCGCGGCCCATGCGGCCTGCGGCCCCGATTATGGCGACGCGGGTGTCCGTTTCCGTCAAAGTACCTCTTCGGGGGTGGGGAGGAGGGTAGCGCTCGCCTCCATAACTTGCTGGAGCGTGCGGAGGTTCTCTCCGGACATCGGGACGAGGGGGAGACGTACCTCGTCGGAGCAGAGACCCAGGAGGGAGGCGGCGGCCTTTACGGGGATGGGGTTCGTCTCCAGGAAGAGCGCCCTAAAGAGGGGGAGGAGCCGGTAGTGGAGCTCGCGACCCCGCAGGAAGTCGCCGGAGTTGAGGGCCGCCACCATCTCGGAGACGGCTCCGGGGGCGACGTTGGAGGCGACGGAGATCACTCCGTTCCCCCCCAGCGCCATCACCGGGAGCGTCATCGGGTCGTCGCCGGAGAGGATGACGAACTCCTCGCCCGAGAGGTGCCTGATATCGCTAGCCATGTTCATCGAGAGGGTAGATTCCTTGACCCCGACGATGTTCGGGACCTCAGCGAGGCGGGCTAGGGTCGCGGCACCGATCTCAACGCTCGTGCGACCCGGGATGTTGTAGAGGATCAAGGGTAGCGACGTGCTCTCGGCGATGGTCGCGAAGTGGCGGTAGAGTCCCTCCTGGGTCGGCTTATTGTAGTACGGGGCGACCTGTAGGGAGCCGTCCGCGCCCGCCTCCTCGGCCATTCTGGTGTACTTGATCGCCATGTCAGTGCTGTTAGAGCCGGTCCCCGCGACCACGGGCACTCGACCCGCAGCCACGCGCACCACGGCCTCGATGACGAGCCGGTCCTCCTCCTCGCTAAGGGTAGGGCTCTCGCCGGTGGTGCCGCAGGGGACGAGGCCGTTTATACCCTGCTGTATCTGGAACTCGACCAGGGCTTCGAGGGCCTCTTCGTCCACCTCGCCGTTCCTGAACGGGGTAACGAGGGCTGTAAACGCGCCGCTAAACATCTCTCTCCTCCAGTTCGAAGTCCTCGTGGAGGCGTCGGACCGCCTCCTCCACCCTGTCCGCGGGTAGAACGCACGTCACCTGTATCTCAGAGGTCGAGACCATCCGTATCGGGATGCCCGCCTGACCCAGGGAGTCGAACATCGACGCTGCGTAGCCGGGCCGGTTGAGCATCCCTGTGCCCACGACGCTCACCTTGCCCAACTCCTCCTCGCCCTCGACTTCGCCGCTTAGAGGGTCCGCGACCTCGCCCGCTATCCGCCGCGCCTCGGCGAACTCCGCGCGCGAGACCGTGAAAGCTACGTCCGAGGCTCCCTCCTTCGGGGCGCTCTCGACGATAACGTCCACGGAGACGCCGGCCTCCGCGAGCGGGGTAAAGATCCTGCTCATCGTGCCGGGGCCGGTCTTTATGCCGGTTAGGGTCACGCGCGAGACGTCGAGATCGTGAACTATTCCGGCTATGGTCTCGCGGGTCTCCAGGCGCTCCATGTCTTTGTCCTCCCTGATGATCGTGCCCGGCCCCTCGCCGAAGGAGGAGCGGACGTGTATCTCCACGCCGTAGAGCGCCCCGAGTTCGACGGCCCGCGGGTGCATCACCTTCGCCCCTCGCCACGCCATCTCGGCCATCTCGGCGGAGGAGACCTCGGGGATGCGCCGCGCTTTGGGCACTATCCTGGGGTCGGCGGTGTAGACGCCCTCGACGTCCGTGTAGATCTCGCAGCGATCCGCGTGAAGCGCCGCCGCCAGAGCTACGGCCGTCGTGTCCGAGCCGCCGCGCCCGAGCGTCATTACGTCGCCCAAAGCGTTCATGCCCTGGAAGCCCGCGACGATGACGACCTGTCCCTCGGCCAGCAGACTCCGCATCCTCTCGGGCTGTATCTCGGAGATGATACCGGAGCCGTAGCGGCCGGTGATCTTCATGCCTGCCTGCGGTCCGGTCAGTGAAGTGGCCGGGACCCCCCGATCGTGTAGGGCCATCGCGAGCAGCGCCACCGACTGGCGCTCTCCTGTCGAGAGGAGCTGGTCGATCTCTCGCGGTGAAGGGTCGCGGGCTACCTCACCGGCGAGTGCCAACAGTCGATCGGTCGTCTTGCCCATCGCGGAGACGACCACGACGAGGCCTAGCCCCGACTCGTGGGCCTTCTTCGTCCTCTCGGCCACGACCTTTATGTGCTCCGCCGTAGCCACCGAACTGCCGCCGTACTTCTGGACGACGATACCCAAAGATCTACGCTCCCGTTCGCTCTTTGGGGTATTCTATAGCCATCCGGGGTCGTCTTGTTAGTCGGCGGCAAATGATGAGCCGTCTTGGTGCTTTTCGATCCGCTTCTGGTCCGCGAGTTTCGCGCCCTGGGCCTCCCGGTATAATCGCCCTGAAGAGACAATACATTGTGGTAGGTCAGGAGAGTCACGTTTTGAGCGAGCATGTACAGGACAACAAGGCAACACAGGATGTCTTCGATGGCTACGGAGCCCCGGATGAGGAGCTTCCCTCTTACGCGGCGTTAGCCGGGGTCTTTAACCTGATCCTCGCTGTCTTCCTCCTGGCCGTCAAAGGCACGGGACGGACCCTCCCGGAGCGGGTGGATGCGAAGGACATCGCGCTGCTCGGAATCGCGACACACAAGTTGAGCCTGCTCGTCGCCAACGACGCCGTCACGAGCCCTCTGCGCGCCCCGTTCACCGAGCGCCAGGAGAAACAGAGCCCCAAGATGGTCGACGAGCAGCCCCGGGGCAGGGGCCTCAGGAAGTCTCTGGGCGAGCTTTTGACCTGCCAGTTCTGCGTCGGCCAGTGGGTCGCCTCCTTCTTCACCTACGGGCTGGTGCTCGCCCCGCGCGTCACCCGCCTGATAGCCAGCATCTTCGCCATCGTCACCCTCTCCGACCACCTCCACCAGACCTACAAAGCACTCATGAAGAGGGCCTGAAGCGGTCCGATCCGACCGGGGAAGCGGCAGGCTTCACGCTCTCCGTACCGGGGGTGAAAAACGAGAGAACGCAAAGTTTATAGGGTTTTACTCCGATAGAACACAGCTTTTCATGCCTGCTGTTACCTTGACGACGTCAGGTTCGCGAGCGGCGCGAGGCGCAGAGGAGAGGTGGTGAGCATGCGTGGCAACCAGGAGAGGCGTCGTCTGGAGCCACTGTATTCCTCCCTGGAGTATATGTACAGCCGGACGTTCGTGAAGATGGGCGGTTTGAGCGCAGCCGCGCTTCTCGTTGGCGCGAGTCCTTACGCGTTGGGAACCGTGGAGCGGCCCCGGTTCGCCGACTACCCTTTTGGCCTCTGGGTCGCCTCGGGAGACCCTTTGTCGGACGGGGTGGTCCTGTAGACACGTATCGCGCCGGACCCTCTAAACGGTGGCGGGATGCCCGACGAGAAGGTCCCGGTGCGGTGGCAGGTTGCGGAGGACGAGGGCTTCAAGAAAGTCGTCCAGACGTGCACCGAGTACGCGCGGACCAAGCTGGCCCACTCAGTAAACGTCGAGGTCGAGGGCCTGGAGCCGGGCAGGGAGTACTTCTACCGCTTCGAGGCCGGCCCGGAGATAAGTCCCGGCGGGCGGACGAAGTCGGCCCCGGACGCCGGGGCCTCCGCCTCCGAGATGGGCTTCGCCTTCGCCTCCTGCCAGTAGTACAAGCACGGCTAATTCACCGCGTACCGCAGGATGAGCGAGGAGGACCTGGATCTCGTGGTGCATCTTGGTGACTACATATACGAGTATGGACCCGGTGAGTTCGATGCACCGGGCGACAACTCCCGCATCCACAACAGCCATCAGGTCTTCACGCTGTTCGAGTACCGTAGCCGTTACGCCCTCTACCGAACGGACGAGGATTTGCAGGCGGCTCGCGACCTTTCCCTGGGTCGTCGCAGGTGACGACCACGAGGCCCGGAACGACTACGCTGGCGAGATCCCCGAGAGCGGCCGCCCGGGATCTTTGCCCGGCGGCTGCTTATCAGGCCTACTACGAGCACATGCCCCTGAGACGCGCCTCCATGCCTAATGGTCCGGACATGCTCCTGTACAGGCGCCTCACCTACGGTGATCTTGTGGAGCTCAACGCCCTGGACATCCGCCAGTACCGTGACGATCAGGCAAACGGCGACTGACACAAACCGTTGAGCCTGGAGTCGGCGGACTCGGAGCGCACCCTCCCGGGCGACTGCCAGGAGCCTTGGCTACTCGACGGACTCGGGGGTGAGGTAGAACGTGCTCTCCCAGTAGCTCTTTTCGCCAGGCGCGGCTACCGGGACAGACGAGGTCAGCGGTTCGACATGGACACCTGGGACGGCTACTCTGGCTCGCGCGACCGGATCGTCGAGTCCATCGCCGAAGGGAGGTGAAGAACCCCGTCGTCCTCACGGGCAACGTCCGCGCCAACTGGGCAAACGAGATCCTGCGTGACTTCGACGCCCCCGACTCCTCGCCGATCGGCGTGGAGTTCGTCGGCATCGCGATCACCTCCGGCGGGGACGGCTCAGATACCGGCCGAAAACATACGCTCCTGAGCGGGCCGCCGCGATAGAATGCGGCTAGTTGCTTCTGTCGTGGAAAGGAGAGGGCGTGGCCAGCGACGAGCGAGACAACGCGGGGGTCATAGCACCGCCGCCTCTGATCTACGTCGTTCCTCTAGCCTTGGGCTTGCTATTGAACAGGAGGCTGCCGGTCCCCTTCTTGCCACGCGGGATGGCGCGTATCCTCGGCTGGTCGCTCCTCGGCGGAGGGTTCTCGCTCGCGGGCTGGTTCTTCCGGGCCCTGCGACACGCCGGTACGCCGGTGGATCCCAGGGAGCCAGTGTCGAGCCTGGTGACTAGCGGGCCATTCCGTTACACCCGCAACCCCGGATATCTCTCGATGGCTTTGATCTATGCTGGCATATCCAGCCTCGCTAACGCGCTCTGGCCTATACTTCTTCTACCAGCGGCGCTGTTCGTGATCCGTCGCGGCGTGATCGAACGCGAGGAGCGCTATCTGGAGCGCAGGTTCGGCGAGGAGTATCTGAGCTACAAGACGCGGGTGCGGCGCTGGATCTAGCCTCAGTTGCTCGTGGGTGTTGCGCTCACGGGCAGCCGGTCCGGTGATTCGGAGATCTCCTCGAGCGCCCTGCCTTTGGTCTCTTCGCCGAGGAACAACACGTCGAGCGCGATGACGAGCAGCACGGCGGCGAACATCACGAAGACGGACGACGCGCCGAAGCCCTGCGCCCCGAGCATCACACCGACGAGGTAGGGACCCACGATGCCCCCGATGCGACCGACCCCCGCGGCCCAGCCCGCGCCGGAACCACGCACACCCGTCGGGTAGAGTTCCGGGGTGTAGCCGTACAGCACCCCCCAGGCCCCGAGGTTGAAGAAAGAGACCAGAGATCCCCAAATTATCAGCTCCGCCCCCGACGCCTCCGCCCCGAGCCCTCGCAACCCGAAAGCGAGGGCCCCTACGGCTGAACCGAGGAGGTAGATGACGAGGGTGGGCTTGCGGCCCCACTTCTCGACCAGATAAGCGGCGGAGAAGTAACCGGGGATCTGGGCGAGCGTTATCAGGAGCACGAACTGGAAGGACTTGACGAGACCGTACCCTGCCGATGTGGCGAGTATCTGCGGCAGCCAGGTGAAGATACCGTAATATGAGAAGACCATCCCGAACCACAACACCCACAGCATCGCCGTACGCCGCGCATACCCCTCCCCCCACAACTCGCGAAGCCCCAGGCCACCGGACCGTACGCCGACAGCATCGGTCCTGGTATCCTCGATATCGTCGGTCCTGACCCCTAGCCTCTCGGCGGCCTCGCGGGCCTCGACGTTGCGGCCATTACGCAGCAGGTAGCGGGGAGATTCGGGGAGGTGGCGGCGAAGGACGAGTACGTAGAGGGCGGGGAGCGCGCCGATGACGAACGCCACGCGCCATCCGTACTCGGGGATGACGAGGTAGCCTATTGCCGCGGCCAGGATCCAACCATACGCCCAGAAGCTCTCTAGCAGCACGAGCATTCGCCCCCTGGACTTCGCGGGCGCGACCTCGGCGACGAGCGTGCTCGCCACCGGAAGCTCTCCTCCGAGCCCCAGCCCCGTCACGAACCGCAACACGAGCAGCGCCCCGTATCCCCACACGAGCGCCGTAAGGCCCGTAGCTACCGAGTACACGAGCATCGTAAGGAGAAGAATCGCCTTCCTCCCATAACGGTCCGCCAGTATCCCCGAAGCAGCCGCCCCGACGAACATCCCGAAGAGCCCTACGCTGATCGCCGTCCCCACCTGCCCCTGCGAGAGCCCCCACTCCTGCGCTAACGCCACCATCACGAACGACAACAACCCAATGTCCATCGCGTCGAACATCCAACCCAACCCCGAGAGCACCGTAACCTTCCGGTGCCCCCGCCCAACCGGCTGCGCGTCCAACCTCTCCCCCAGCCCCCTACCAGAAGCCTCCCTCATCCCTACAACTCCTCTCCGAAAACCGGCGCCCCGCCTACCGCCACCCGCCCTGGTATTGCTCTACTACATACCTCGTAACAGCTGCCGGTCCGCTTGCTACCGGAAATAGTTACAAGCTAGGCTATTTGTAACAAAGAGCTACTTCAAGTATCACACGTACCTCAGGGTGCTGCAAATTAGTCTCTCTTAGGGTCGCCAGGTGATAGCAAGGACATATAGTGACGGGCCTGTCGGGTTGACCGAGAGAAGGGAACGAGGGCAGCGGTCGCGCCGGGGGTGAGGAGAGGCGAGAGGTTCAGGGTGTCCCGGCGCCGGGGCCGAACCAGATCCTGTATGGGCGTCGAGGCGAGCAGTCTCTGCTATATGAAGTTAGGCGCTGCGCCGGGCAAGGTCTGCGAGGTGCTCGTTTGCCAGAAGGAGATCGTCGGCTAGGGAGGTTACGAAGATCGCCCGGGACGTTCGGGGGTCCAGATCGGGGTTAGCCTGAACCAGGCGTACCGGATGCCCGCTGCGTTCGCTCGTCCGAGCCAGCAACCGTCCGCTTCGAGGCGAAGCTCGTCCACCAGGAACGAGAGTGGTCCCCGGTAGATCAGGGCGACGTGCCCTTCACGTTGCTCCAGCCGGAAGGGGAACCTCGGCCCGAGAGGTAGGCCGCGCAGCCGTGACGGCGCGGGCAGGACATAGGTCTCTCCCCGGCCGTTCCTTACGCGCTTCCACACGAAGGGCATCGGCAACGGACCACTCAGGCGCTCAACGTTCCAGTCGCCCTGAAGATTTGCCACGACGCTGGACAGGCCTCCCTGCGCCTCGTCGAGGACGCCCGCCCGCTCCCACCGTTCCCCGTAGTCCTTCAAGCCGCTGCCCACTGCATGCCGCATTGAGTCACCTCTTCTACTCTATTAACCGTCTATTTTCGCTTGATCTTCTTGTTCTTGCCCGCGTTCGAGCAGGGAGAGTGGGTAGAACGTGCCACGCCAGTAGACGCCGCCTCGCACGAGGGCGAGCAGGGCGGAGCGGGCCAGCACGTAGGGAAACAGGAGGGCGCAGACGGGATAGGCGAGCGCCAGGGAGAAGACCCGGCGCCCGAGAAAGCGGTTGCAGACCGCGAAGGTAGCGACCTGGGCGGCCGCCGCGCCCAGGTGGAAGACCCTGGCGGCGCCTGAAGAGAAGGGAACCGCAATAAACGGACCCGCCATGAGCAGGGGGAGAGCGAGCACGTACCCGGCCGTCTTCGGGACGCTGTAGCCGAGCGCGGCGAAGGCGTTCTTCTCGACGCCCTGGAGGAGATCCGCGAGGGACGAGTACCACTCGACTTCAAGCAGGCCGTGTCCTAGCGCCAGCTCCTGGCGCAGGCCCGCGCCTTTTACCCGGTCCCCGAGGGTCAGGTCGTCGTCCGGGCGGTTTGGGAAGGCTTCGTATCCGCCGACCTTCTCATATGCGTGGCGCCGGATCAGGTTGAACGCCCCGATGCCGACGCCTGTCCGGGATGAGGGAAGGTTCGCCTTGTAGTAACCCCGGTGGACGAGGAAGGCGGCGTAGAAGAAGGCCACGAATCTCTCCAGCCAGTAACCCGGGAGCACCAGTCCTGGCCTAATCGTCAGGTGGTCGAGAGCACGTGCCTCGGCGTGGGAGACGGCTCTGCGGAAAGCGTCGGGCACGAACCGCACGTCCGCGTCTGTGAAGAGAAGCCACTCCCCCCGCGCCCTCCGCGTCCCGACGTGGATCGCGTGGTTTTTGCCGAGCCAGCCCTCCGGAAACTCCCCGACCCGGACCACGACCGCACGGTCGTTTCCGGCCGCGAGGCGCTCCATGATACCGCCCGTACCGTCTCCGGAACGGTCGTCCACCAGAACCACCTCGAGGACCCCTGGATATTCTTGCCCGAGCACCGTCCGCAGAGCCTCCTCCAGCCGCCGCTCCTCATTGCGCGCGGGGATTACGACCGAAAGCGTAGGCAGTTCCGGCAGAGCGTCCGTGTCCTTATCCGCGGTAAGGGGCCGGACCAACCGCCAGGCGAGGAGCGCCTCCGCGAGCTTGACGACGCTCGTTAGGAAGACCACCAGCGCCACCGGCAAGCTCAAAACGAAGCGCGAAAAAGCGAAGCGTGAGATCTACCCGACCTCCTGCGAGAGTCAACGTTGTCACCCGGAATATACTCGATGGAAGCTTTTGGAGGAGGACCGGGCTTGTCCAGAGGTCTTCGTGCTCCCTCTCCCGCAGCTTCTCGGCGCCCTGGCGTTTCTCTTACCGCCTACCGGAACGTTTGATACAATAGAGGCGTAAGGCCCGGCAAGAATGGAGGTTCGGTATGAGCATCTTTCCGGCGAAGATCCTGTTGGCGACCGACGGCTCTAAGGACGCGGACCTGGCGCTTTCGACGGCGGTAGACATAGCCGGTTGCACCAACTCGGAGCTGCACGTCGTTACCGCCGCGCCTGGCAGCCCCGATCCGGTCTACGCGGCGCACGAGAGCGGCTTCCGCTACGAGAGCTACGAAGAGGCGATGACAGCGGTCAAGAACGACGCTCAGGAGATACTCGACGAGCAGGTGCGGAAGGTCGAGGAGGCCGGGGGCAAGGTCGCGGAGGCCCACCTCATGACGGGGGAGAGGCGAGACCAGGCGATCGTGCATCTGGCCGATGAGATCGGGGCCGGCCTGATCGTGATGGGCAGCAGAGGTCTCGGCGGGTTGAGAAGGGCGCTCATGGGTAGCGTCTCGGACTCCGTAGTCCGCCATGCTCACTGCCCCGTCATGGTAGTGCGCCACTAGGCTAGAAGCGCGGTATCTGGAGCGGTCTCGCGACGACCCCCGCGATTGGGGCCGGAAGATCCCGGAGAAGCACAACAGGAAGCTCTAACTCTGGATGTAAGGCCTTGGTGCTGCTAAGAAGGTGTTCCGCTTCGTGATCAAGGCGTAATAGGACGGTGATAGATACTACTCGGCACTCTGTCGTAAGCTAGCTGGCCGCGGGCCTTAAGGCTAGATTGGTCTCTTCGGAGGCCGGAGGGTCGGAGCATTATAGCCCCGGTTCTCTTCTATGCTCTCTGGTGCTCCGAGTTTCCGAGAAGAGGTCAGCCTGTTGAAAACTCGATCCAGGCATGTTCATGGCTGTATAGACCAGCCGTCAGGGGAGCCTAGCTACCTGCAAACGACCTCGACTGATTGGTCTGCCGACCAGAATCCAGCCGACGATTCAGTACCTGCCACGGCAGACGTGCTGGATACGCCAGTCGCCACCGGCGGGACCAACCCGAAGAACTGCCGACTGGCGAGTGGGCGGGTGGAGGTCT
>JADDPM010000165.1 GCA_016781885.1 Rubrobacter sp. | reverse complement strand
ACGTCTAACTCCGGCATGCTCACATTTTGCTGAGCCGCCAACGCCGTTGCCACACCTGCACTTTCGCCCATAACCAAGCACGGCGCCATGTTCCGGGTTGCTCCATGCGCGTAGGAAGTTGTGGAGATACACCGACCAGCGACGAGCACATTCTCCAGGCCCTTAGGAACCAACGCGCGGTAGGGGATGTCGAAGGCTCCGTCACCGCCGATCTGGTAGAAACTAGCCTGCCCCGTATCGGGGTCGTGGATGTCCACCGGCATACAGACCTGCCCGATCGTATCCTGGAACTTCCTTCCCGTGTCCACGTCATCGTCCGAGATTTCGTACAGGCCCTCGATACGGCGTGTCTCTCTGACGCCCGCGAAAGCCGCGGGAACCAAGTAGGCGCCTTCGAAACCGGGGACATGCTCCTTCAGGAACTCGCCGGCTCTCGCCACCTGCTGCGTTAGCTTAACCGTGGCACGGGACAGAGAAAGCGGATCCGTCCCGTCGATGCCAGCCTCCGCCGTGGTATTCACGTTGATGTTGTTGGGCCAAACGGTGTTGGTGAATACCTTGTGGTCCTCGTTGGGGAATATGCCTTGCTCGAGGATGAGATCGTTCCAACGACTGAGCGTCCCGCTGAAGTAGACCGGGAAGGGGTCCGGGTAATCCGGACGCGTGGCCATAGCCGGTTCGCTCGCCCCGATCGCTTCGGCAATACGACGGTTGTCCGTACCGTAGCAGCGCATGAGCATGGAGACGGGCTGCATCTTGCCGGTCTTCTTTTCGCCTTTCGAATAATTGGCTTCGGCAAAGGCCGCCACGTCAGCGTCGCCGCTCGAGTCAACGTATGTCTTGGCGCGGATGGTCCGTAGCCCTCCTTTGACCGCGCACTGAACCCCTCTTATGTAGCCTCCGTCGGCCTCCGCTCCGACGACGTTGACCCCATAAAAGACAGTCACGCCCGCTTCGGCCAGGATCTCGGTGGAGAGTATCCGGAACAGCTCCCCGTCTACGGGGGTGACCGAGTGGACGAAACCGTGCCACGGGATGTGCCCCACCGCCCCTCCCATGTCCATCAGTCGATCCACCATCTCCTGGGCGAGCCCGAAAACGACTTGGCGGCCATCCTCCGTCGTGAGGTAGGTGTGCAGACAAAGCCCCGTCGTGGCGTTTCCCCCGACAAACGGCTTGAGTTCGATAAGAGCGGTACTCGCCCCGGTCCTTGCGGCGGCGACCGCCGCAGCCACGCCCGTAACCCCGCCGCCGATCACGAGGACGTCGTAGTCCATCTCATGCATTGTCTAACAACCCCTTCTGGGTACGCCTACAAGACTCTATACCTCGATCACCACGTACTGCTCCTCCACCGAGACGGAGTAGGTCTCGGCGGTGAACGGTCCCTTCTCCAGCCCGGCCTCGGTGAGTTCGCCGCCCGCCAGCCCGCCGTTCGACGATCCGCCGCCCCCAGGTTCGACCGTGACCTCGTAGGCCCGAACCCGCGTCTTCACCGGGTCGAACCAAGACTGGCCGGTCCTCACGTCGAACTCCCACTGGTGCCAGGGGCAACGGAGGATCTCCCCCTTCCGCACGTACTCGTACTCCCCGGGGACCTTGGACCGCACGAAGCCCGAGAGGGGTCCCTCGCACAGCGGGCCGCCCGCGTGGGGGCACTGGTTCCGCAGGGCGAAGAACTCGCCGCCCACGTTGAACACCCCGATGGACCTCCCGGCCACCTCGACGATCCTGCGCCCGCCGGGCGGGATCTCGCCGGCCTTGGCTACCCTGTGCTTGGCCATTTGCCGAACCAGCGTCCCTCTTCCGCCCCTCAGAGCGCGTACAGCGCCTGGGCGTTCTCGTAGAAGATCTTTCTCTTCAGCTCCTCCGGCAACCTGACCGGAAACGCCCGGTTGGGGTCGTCGTAGTCCCAGTGCGGGTAATCGGTCGAGAACATCAGCATCTCGTCGGAGCCGAGGTGCTCGATGACTTGGAGGAGGTGCTTCGGGTTCGCCGGTTCCTCCATCGGCTGCGTCGTCGCCCACATGTGCTCCCGGACGTACTCCGATGGGGACCTCTTGACGTGCGGCACCTCGTCGCGCAGTCGCCTCCAATGCTTGTCCATGCGCCACATGAGCGACGGCAGCCAGGCGAACCCGCCCTCCATGAGCACAACGCGCAGGTCCGGGAACCTCTCGAAGACGCCCTCGAAGATCAGGCTGATTACCTGGCTCTGGAACGCCATGGACATGACGGTGTGGTCCTCGATGTAGTAGGAGGGCCAGCCGGAGGACGTCACGGGGTTGCCACCAAGACCGGCGAAGTGTATGCCGACCGGCAACCCATGACGCTGGGCCGCCTCGTAGATGGGCCAGTACCTCCGCCTACCCAACGGCTCCTTGGTGCGGGGCAGCAACACCACCTGCGCGAAGCCCGGGTAGTCGGCCACCCGCTCTATCTCTTCAGCGGCGAACTCGGCGTTTTCGTAGTTCACCACGATGGAGGCGCGCAGCCTGGGCTCCTTCTCGAGCCACTCGGCGACCTGCCAGTCGTTGGTCGCCCGGGCGAGCGCCGCACCGTACTCCTCGTTTAGCTGCTCACCCACCTTGGGATAGAGGCAGTTCAGTATCCCGTACTCGAGGTCCAGGGCGTCGAGGAGCTGCTCCCTCATAAAGTCGAGGTCCGCCCCGGGCGGGAGGCCCGACGGCGGCCACGCATCGACTCGTGATCCCCCGCCAGGTGATACCTTGGGGTAGGGTATGCCTTGCGCGTAACCGTGGTGGACCCGCATACCGAACTGCTCCGCGTGCCTCATCCAGCGCTCGGGCAGGTACGGCTTGAGCGCGCCCACCGACGGCACGATGTTGTGTATGTCGCAATCGATGAAACCGGTCGCGCTCCGCTTCCGGGTCTCGTCCTGTACAACGTTTCTGGCCACGTCGTCTCCTCCCTTTACGCTCTGGGGCCGCTAGGTCCCGCGGACGGACGGCTCGAACCCGTAGAGGGCCCGGGCGTTATCCGCCAAAATCTTCCTTTCCACGTCCGCCGGCAGCCCCTTGGGCAACGCCTCCTCGGGCTCGTCGAAATGCCAGTGGGGGTAGTCTGTCGAGAACATCAGCACCTCGTCGGAGCCGATCTGCTCGATGGTCTGCAGCAGGTGCCCGGGGTCGGGCGCCTCGTCTAGGGGCTGTATAGTCAGGCGCACGTGCTCGTGGACGATCTCCGACGGCAGACGATCCACCCACGGCACCTCCCGCCGGATCCCCTTCCAATTCTTGTCCAACCTCCACATGAGCGACGGCAGCCAGGTGAAACCGCCCTCGGCGAGGACGACCTTGAGCCCGGGGAACTTGGCGAAGACTCCCTCGCTCACGAGGCTGACGAGCTGGGATTGGAACGCCTGGGCGATGCTGACGTAGTCCTCGATGTAGTGTGAGGGCCAGCCCACCGGCGTGATCGGGTTCCCGGGGGACCCCCCGGCATGCACACAGACCATGAGCCCGTTCCGCTCGGCCGCCTCGTAGATCGGCCAATAGTGCCGCTTGCCCAGAGGCATCTCCGTCCTGGCCAGCAACAGGACCTGCACGAAGCCGGAATGGCCCCCGAGCCGCTCGACCTCCTCGGCCGCCAGCTCTGGGTTGCGCGAAGCCACCACTATGGAGGCCCTCAGGCGCGGCTCCTTCTCGAGCCACTCGGCCGCCTGCCAGTCGTTCACCGCCCGCGCCATGGCGGCGGCCCAATCCTCGTTGTGGATCAACTGTACGCCGTACAGGCAGTTCAAGACGGCGCGCTCCACCCCCCACGGGTCCAGAAGCTGCCGACGCAAAAGGTCCAGATCCGACCCCGGCGGATCGCCATCCGGCCTCGAGCCGGGCCGGGCCGACAGGGGCGCGCCCGCCGGGTAGTAGTTGGGCTCCAAACTGGTTACCCCATGCTCCACCACGTAGTCGCGCCAACGCTCCTCGAGGTACGGAAAGAGCGCCTCGATCGAGGGTACGCTGTTGTGGATGTCGCAGTCGATGACGCCGACCCCATCTTGGCCCCAGGAGGTCCTCCCTGCCGACTCTTCTGCCACCGCCCGATCCCTTCCAATAACCTCTGTCGTCGCTGTTGTGTACTTGTATACATATACTCGCA
>JADDPM010000334.1 GCA_016781885.1 Rubrobacter sp. | reverse complement strand
TGCCGCGGCGGTCCGTTGCTCATCCGAATGGCGCAAGACGCCTCCTCTATCTCGTCAGCGGTTTTCGCTCTCTCGTTCTCGCGCTCCATCGTCCTCGTCTGGCGGGCGCGTGTTCGCGGCCGAACGGTCAACCACGACGACGACGGCGAGGGTGAACACGACCGCCCCGACCACCCCCGCGAGCAGGACCAGCAGGGCCACTATCTCGGCTGACAAGTCAACCTCCTCCGCGCCAGGTGGAACGTCCTTCCGGAGAACCCACGAGCGAGTCCCTACGTGAAGAGCAGCAGCAGGCGTCCCACGCGGTTTCCACGCGCGCTCAGTACTTTGAGCCGGGGACGCAGCAGCCGATCCAGGCCGAAGTAGCGCCCCGGCGCGAGCCCGAACATGGCAATCGAGAGCAGCAACATGAGTATGTAGCTCCACTCCCACTCGTTCGGGGCGTGGGCCAGACCGATCATCAGCTGCGTGGACATGCCGATGGCGGCCAGGGCGCCCAGCCGGCTGAAGAAGCCCAGGCACATGCTGAGGAAGATCCAGGCCTCGGTGCCCCAGACGACATACCCGAACAGGCGGATATTGGGCTGCACGACGTTCTCGATGAACCAGGCGTTCAACTGCGTCGCCCACCCTATCGGAACGCTTATCTCGGGACCGGGCCTCGACCCGAAGATGTCGGCCTTGAGCAACTTGTCCGAGGCTTCCGCCTCCTCGACCGAGTGCCCAAGAAAGAAGCACAGGCCACCGCGCGTAAAGTCGTTGCGACAGCCGAAGTCGGGCGGCAGCTTCCACCACAGTTGCGTGAAGAAGAGGTACCCAAGCCCGATGCTCGCTATCGCGATGGCGAGCACGGTGATGCTCCGCTCCAGACGCGAAGAGGAGTAGATACCCTCCCTCTCTCGCCCCGGCTTGCTGCCTCCCGTAGAGCTCGTCTCGGCCACTCGGATACTCCTTTCAACAAATTGTCATGCCCTATGCGCCCGAGGTCTCCGTGCGTCTCGGTGTCGGCCAGTACGACTTTCGCTACGTTATTCTTTCTCCTTGTGTATTCGATGAACAGTAACTGGTGCGGCTAGCACAGGTGCCGTCTGCTGCTGAACCTCGGACTTTGGTCGTCTCCCTTCGTCCGCCTGCAGGGCGTGCCGGGCGCTGGTCTACCGCCATCGGAGCTGCTCTA
>JADDPM010000164.1 GCA_016781885.1 Rubrobacter sp. | reverse complement strand
AGTGTTCGGGTGAGGTATGTCAGTTCTGCGGTAAGCCAGGCTCGTTGTCGATGAAAGGTGAAGAAAGCGTGGATATCAAGCAGCGAGAATCCGAAAGCTCGATCATTGCACCCGCGGAGCTGAACCTTCTCTCGAACATCCAAAGCCGCGTGTTGTGGCTGGCGACCTCCATCGTGCATCACGCCAACAAGGGGCGCCCGAACACTTCCGGGGTCAAGGTCGGTGGCCACCAAGCCTCGAGTGCTTCGATGGCCTCTATCATGACCGCTCTCTGGTTCGCGCATCTGGGTGCCCAAGACCGGGTCTCCGTCAAGCCGCATGCTTCGCCAGTGTTGCACGCAATCAGCTATCTGCTCGGGCGGCTAGACCGCTCGTACCTCACCCAACTGCGTGCCTACAAGGGGCTGCAGAGTTACCCGAGCAGGACAAAGGACCCTTATCCGGTGGATTTCTCTACAGGCTCTGTGGGTCTTGGTGCCACGGCACCAATCTGGGCCGCAATCTCCCGCCGTTATGTCTCTGACCACTTCGGAGCGCCCGCGCAGGGGCGTCAGATCGCCCTCATAGGAGATGCCGAGCTTGACGAGGGGGCATGCTGGGAAGCGATAGCCGACCCGTCTGTCTCTGCCCTGGGAGAAGTGCTGTGGGTTGTGGACTTCAATCGGCAGAGCCTTGACAGGGTCGTTCCAGAGATCTCCATCGAGCGTCTCAGGAACATGTTCGGGGCCGCCGGTTGGCATTGCGTTACGGTCAAGTACGGGCATCGTCTGCAACGGCTCTTCGAGCGTCCGGGCGGACAGGCGCTGAGGCATCGCATAGACGAAATGAGCAATGCAGAGTACCAACGCCTCCTGCGTAGCCGAAGCGGCGAGCTAAGGGAGCGCCTACCGGGACAAGGAGACGGACAGAGAGAGATCTCGCGTCTTATCTGCGACGTGGACGATACCGAGCTCACGGAGGCCGTCCGCGACCTCGGTGGGCACGATCTGGCGAGCCTGCTGGAGGCCTATCGCGTGGCGGATGCCGCACACGATCGCCCTTCAGTAATCTTCGCATATACCATCAAAGGCTGGAGGTTGCCCATCCAGGGACATCCTTTGAACCACTCGGCTCTGCTTACGCCGGAGCAGTACCATCGCCTGGCCTCCGAGCTGGGCGCCGATCCCGAGAAGCCGTGGGATCGCTTCCCGGAAGGTAGCCCAGAGTCGCAGCTCTGCGAGGCCGTTGCCCACAAGCTCCGTAGAGACGGGCCGGAGCTCAGGATGCCGCCGAGCGTACCGGCGGAGATCGGTCGTCGATACTCCGGGAAGAGCTCCACCCAGCAGGAACTCGGCCGCACCCTCACCGAACTCCCCCGAGCCGCCGAGGAGGTGGCGAAGAGGATAGTTACGGTCAGCCCCGATGTAGCTTCTTCGACGAACCTTGCCGGCTGGATAAACAAGACCGGCATCTGGTCAATAAAGGAACGCCCCGACTGGTTTTCGGACGACCCCGAGACGCTCCTGCATTGGAGAGAGACAAAGGCAGGCCAGCACATAGAGCTCGGTATCGCCGAGGTCAATCTCGTCGGGCTCATAGGAGAGCTCGGATATACCTACAAGCGCGACGGCGAACCGCTCCTGCCTATCGGGACTATCTACGATCCTTTCGTCAACCGGAGCCTCGAGCCCTGGTCTTTTGGCATCTACAGTGGTGGGCAGTCTATCCTCATCGGCACGCCCTCGGGCATTTCGCTTGCGCCGGAGGGCGGGGCCCACCAGTCGATAAGTACGCCCAGCGCCGGCATCGAGCAGCCCGGCTGCTTCGCTTGGGAGCCTGCCTTTGGGCAAGACCTGGAATGGACCTTGCTCCACGCCCTCGGACAGCTCGGAAGACCCGATGGCACCTCTAGCTACTTCAGGCTCTCGACGCGCCCCATCGAGCAGAGACTCGCCAACGTGCCCAAAGATGCACGAGGGCGGGAACGGCGCAGACGCGAAGTGCTGGCCGGCGGCTACCGGTTGCGGGGCTCCGCCGAGCGTGGGCTCAAGCCGGTCGTTACGCTGGTGGGTACAGGCTCGATCATGCCGGAGGTCCTACGCGCCGCTACCCTGCTAGAAGAGGAGGGCAACCTGGGGGCGGACGTCGTCTGCCTTACCAGCGCGGACCTCGTCTTCCGGGCTTGGCGGGCGCGTCAAGGCCTCGATACGGGGGAGCACTGGATCCTGGAAGAACTATTCCCATGCGATAGGAAACAGCCGATCGTGAGCGTCATGGATGGCCACCCCCATGCCCTAAGTTTCCTGGGTTCCATCCAGGCGGTGCCCATATCCTGCCTTGGGGTCGCGGATTTCGGCCAGTCGGGGGATATAGAGAGCTTGTACGAACACTACGGTGTAGATATTGAGAACATCGTAGGAGCTGCTTTGGATCTAATCGGATAAGCTGCTGGCCTACCAAGCTCTTTATCGGCAAGGCTGCCGTATGGTCCACGGCGATGTAACTCCTACTGGGACGGCGAATAGCCCGATCTTAGGTTGCCCCTCTTAAGTTCCTTGCGACGACCTCGGCTGTCTTCAGTAAAGCGGAAAAAATTTATGCGAATCGCCGTAACGAACCTCTCGGTGGGTCTGGGAGCCGCTTGTCCGGCGGCCACCCGAGTCCCGGACCGGGTCGGCCATTGAGCCGGGTGCCTAAACTTCTCATCGATGGAGGCTTGCGCGGGTAGGTCGTCCCAGTACCTTGGGACCGATCAGCAAGATCGCTCCCAAGCGCTCGATCGTGAAGGGCGGGTCCAGCTGCAGCTCCGTTTCCTTGCCAGGATGCTCCCTCCGTTGGTTCGTCGGCGGTAAACTCTTCCCGGTGTGGTTTCGACTCTGCCCGTGGCTGCGGAGGTCGGAGACACTCAAGGTGAAGCCCAACTCCTCACAATGGGACCTCTCGCCGGGGTCGGACGATGGGGTTACCTTACAAAACCCCGGAATGGCACCGTTATACGAGATCTGGAACGAGGAGTTGGGGACGGAGTACCCTGAGTTTGCTGCCTGTGTCGGATGTTGGCGGTTCTTGGCCGGGTGCTTATGTGCAATAATATCGCGGCGTTTTTGGAGCAAGAAGGTAATTTCAGGGAGTAGTGTCGGTATGATCTCTACGAGCCAGTTCAGGAACGGCGCGGCCATCCGGACGGATGGCAAGCGCTTCACCATCATTTACTTTCAGCACGTCAAGCCGGGCAAGGGCGGGGCGTTTGTCAGGACGCGCCTTAGAAATATAGACACGGGGGCCGTGATCGAGAAGACCTTCCGGGCGGGGGAGAAGCTCGAGAGCGTGCGAACTGAGTCGCGGCCGATGACGTTCCTCTACAAGGATGGGGACCTCTACAACTTCATGGACTCGGGGACCTACGAGCAGACCGCCATCCCGGCCGAGGTCCTGGGCGAGGCTGCGGGGTTTATCGTACCCAACAGCGAAGTGAAGGTGCTCTCGGCGGATGGGGAGGTCGTGAGCGTCGAGCCTCCGGCGCACGTCGACCTGGAGGTGACGGAGACCGATCCGGGCCTTAAGGGAGATACGGCGACCGGCGGTACGAAGCCCGCGACGCTGGAGACCGGGCTCGTGGTCCAGGTGCCGCTCTTCGTGAATATCGGTGATAGGGTGAGGGTGGATACCCGCACCAAAGAGTACCTGACGAGAGTTTAGGGCTTTTGAGCCGACGCACGGCACGCAAGAACGCCTTTCTCGCGCTCTACCAGAGCGATGTGATCGGGCGCCCCGTGGCGGAGATACTGGAGCGCTGGCGGGAGTATCGTGGGGATATCTACGCGTACACCGAGAGGCTCGCGCGCGGGGTCGAGGGCGAGAAGGAGGCGTTGGATGCCTTGCTCGGCGAGGTCGCGGTCGGCTGGCCCGTACACAGGATGAGCGCCATCGACCGGGCGATACTACGCCTCGCGCTCTACGAGATGCTCCACGTCGAGGACGTGCCGGCCGAGGTCGCCACGGGCGAGGCGATGGAGCTCGCCAAGGGTTTCTCCGGTGAGGAGGCGCCTCAGTTCGTGGGCGGCGTCTTGCGTGGGGCGAGAGAGGCAGGTCTCGGGGTCGCGGAGGAAGGCTCCGGGGAGGGCTCGGACCGGCGGGTCTGGTATGGATAAGAGGCTCGGGGGGGAGAGGGACGTATCGCGGGGCGCTTCGCGGAGCGACGCGCGCTGGGAGGATCACCGGGCGCGGTTCGAGGCGTACCTTGA
>JADDPM010000062.1:12321-13178 GCA_016781885.1 Rubrobacter sp. | reverse complement strand
GAGAGTTAAAGGAGGTCCTGGACCTCGCCCGGGCCTACGGCGCTGGCGCGCAGATGGAGCGTCCCCTCGCCGGCAAGACCGTCTGCCTGGCATTCTTCGAGGCCTCGACCCGCACGGCTGTCTCATTCGAGCTTGCGGCCCGGCGGGCTGGGGCGGACGTGATCTCCATCTCCGGGAAGGGTTCAGCGATAGAGAAGGGCGAGTCGCTCGTGGACACCGTCGTGACTCTCGACTCCTTGGGGGCGGAGGCGATCGTAGTCCGCCACCCTGCCGCAGGCGCCGCCTGCCTCGCCGCCCGCCATACGGGTGCCGGCGTCGTCAACGCCGGGGACGGTTGCGGCCAGCATCCGACCCAGGCACTCCTCGACCTCTACTCCTTCTCGGACCGTTTGGGCGGATTCGACGAGCTTGCGGGCAGAAAGGTAGCCATCGTTGGCGACATCCTGCACAGCCGGGTAGCGCGCAGCGCGATCCCCGCCTTCCGCGCCGCCGGTATAGAATTATCCCTCGTCGCCCCCTACACCCTCCTGCCTCAGGAGTCCGAGGCCTGGGGACTCCCCATCTTGTTCTCGGTAGATGAAGCGGTCAGTTGGGGCGCCGATGTTCTCTATGCCCTTCGTCTCCAAAAAGAGCGGATGACCGGGGCTCGGATACCCTCCGTCGCGGAGTATGCCCGCTACTATGGCGTTGCGGAACATCACCTGGAGAGCGGGGTTTTAGTAATGCATCCGGGGCCAGTCAACCGGGGAGTGGAGATATCCGGCGGCGCAGTGCTCTCGGAGTCTTCCCTGATCCCCGATCAAGTCGCTTCGGGCATTGCCGTGCGGCAGGCCGTCCTCGCGCTCGCAACCGGCGTC
>JADDPM010000062.1:0-12238 GCA_016781885.1 Rubrobacter sp. | reverse complement strand
TCCTCTAACCTGGACGATGTCTCGGACGTGCGCCTCTCGGCCGGCCGCGTAACCGAGGTCGGCAAGAACCTACAGGGCACGCGCTACCTGGACGCCGATGGCCTGCACCTCTTCCCCGGTTTCGTGGACGTACACGCTCACTGGCGCACGCCGGGCCGGGAAGACGAGGAGACGATAGAGACGGGTTCCGCCGCCGCCGCCGCCGGAGGCTTCACGAGCGTAGTGATGATGCCGAACACCGACCCCGTAGTGGACAAACCCGTGATCGTCTCCGGCCTCGTCCGGCGAGTCGAGAAGGAATCGAGGGTCCGGGCCTACGTCTCGGCGGCGCTGCACGAGGGACTCAAGGGCGAGCGGCTCACGGAGATGCGCCTCCTCAAAGATGCCGGGGCCTTCTGTGTCTCCGACGACGGCCTCGGTACACAAAAAGCCGGGGTCTTGAGAAATGCCATGCTCTACGCGAAGTCTGCAGGTTTACCCATAATACTGCATTGTGAGGATCACACGCTAGCTACCGGCGTGGTCAACGACGGGATCGCGGCGGCCCTGGCGGGCCTACCCGGATCTCCGGGTAGCGCGGAGGACGTGGCGACGGCGACGGCGCTCGTCCTGGCCACGGAGACGGGTGCGAAGGTCCACATCACTCACGTCTCGACCGCCCTCTCGGCGGCGCTCGTTGGTTTCTTCAAGGGGCGGGCAGACATCACGACAGACACGACGCCGCATCATCTGACTCTTACCGATGAGCTGGTCAGCACTCTGGAGGGTCTCTACCGGGTCAACCCGCCCTTGAGGCCGGATGAGGACAGGGTAGGCGTTGGAGATGCCTTAAAGAGTGGTATCCTGGACTTCGTGGCGACGGACCACGCGCCGCACGCCGCATCTGAAAAGGACCTCCCGCTGGAGGAGGCTGCGCCCGGTTTTCTGGGCCACGAGACGGCCTTCCCGGCGCTATACACGGAACTGGTGCGGAGCGGGAAGCTCTCGCTCTCGCGGTTGGTCGAGGCGATGGCCTCTGCGCCCGGGCGATGGATCGGGGGTGGGGCGTATGGCGTCTCTGCTGGGGCGCCGGCGGATCTCACTCTAGTGGACCTCTCCGATGAGTGGACGGTGCGCGAGGATGCGCTGGTGAGCAGGTCCTCGAACAGCCCCTATCTCGGACGGAAGTTGGCGGCGCGGATCGTGGGCACGATAGTTGGTGGCGAGTTGGTACATAACGAGTTGGGAGCGAAGTTTGGAGCAAGGGGGTAAGGTGGGACCGCTAGCGGGGCGAAGCCGGGCGTTGGTGGTGTTGGAGGACGGCGCGTCCTTCTCGGGCTGGACCTTTGCCGGCGAGGGCGAGGTCTCCGGGGAGGTCGTCTTTACGACGAGCATGGTCGGCTACCAGGAGACGTTGACCGACCCGTCGTATCGCGGCCAGATCGTGCTCTTCACCTACCCACTCATCGGGAACTATGGTGTGATCCCCGGCGACGAAGAGTCCCCGAAGATACAGGCCGCCGCCGTCCTCGTGCGCGAGTACACCCCGTACCACAGCAACTGGGCGAGCGAGCGATCCCTCTCCTCCCTGCTCGAAGAGAGTGGTACCCTGGGCGTCGAGGGCATAGACACCCGTGCCCTCACGCGGCACCTCAGGGATAAGGGCGCTATGCGCGGCATCATCTCTACCTCAGAGCGAGACTTGAAAGTTTTGCGTGAGAAGGCCAACGCCCATCCGTCGATGCTCGGCCTCGATCTGGCCTCCTCCATCACCGAGCTCACCGAGCCCGTCCTGCTCCCGGCTCTCGGCGAGGAGCGCTGCCGCGTCGTCGCCCTCGACTATGGCGTGAAAGGCTCCATCTATGAGGAGCTACGCAGCCGCGGCGCGTCCGTGCTCGCGATGCCCGGCTCTACCCCCGCCGATGAGATGCTCGCCCAGAACCCCGATGGTATTTTCCTCTCGAACGGCCCCGGAGACCCGGCCGCTCTGGAGAAGGCGGTCGAAAACCTGGGCAGCGTACTCGGGGAGACGCCGACCTTCGGGATCTGCCTCGGGCATCAGCTGCTCGGGCTAGCTTTGGGTTGCGAGACGTACAAGATGCCGTTCGGGCACCACGGCGCGAACCATCCGGTGCGGAACTTGAGGACCGGGCGGATCGAGATCACCAGCCAGAACCACGGCTTCTCCGTCCGAGAGGAGACGATCCCCGAGGGCGTCGAGTTGACTCACCGCAACCTCTACGACGGTACGGTCGAGGGACTTGCGAGTAGGGACCTCAGGGCCTGGAGCGTTCAGTACCACCCCGAGTCGAGCCCGGGACCGCGAGACTCCGGCTACCTCTTCGATGAGTTTGTCGAAGAGATCTCCGAGAAGAAGGCGAGGGCCTAACCCGTGCCGCGCCGCAACGACATAGAGAGCATCCTCCTGATAGGCTCCGGCCCCATAGTTATCGGGCAGGCCGCCGAGTTCGACTACTCTGGGACGCAGGCGTGCCGGGCACTGCGCGATGAGGGTTACCGCGTAATCCTCGTCAACTCCAACCCGGCTACCATAATGACCGACCCCGAGATCGCCGACGCAACCTACGTCGAGCCTCTGACCGCCGAAACGGTCGCGGAGATTATCCGCCACGAACGCCCCGACGCCCTGCTCCCGACTCTCGGAGGACAGACCGCCCTCAACCTAGCCATAGAGCTGCACGAGAGAGGAACCTTAGAGGAGTATGGCGTCGAGCTTCTGGGCGCGTCGGTCTCCTCGATCCGCAAGGCCGAAGACCGGCACCTCTTCCGTGAGGCGATGGAGCGCCTCGGCCTCAGGGTCCCCGAGAGCCGGGTCGTACACCGCGTCGAAGATGCGCTAGAGCTCGCCCGCAAGATAGGCTTCCCCTTGATAATACGCCCCAGCTTCACCCTGGGAGGCAAGGGCGGCGCGACGGTATCCGACGAGCAGGATCTACGCCGCGCCGTGGTCGACGGCCTCGATGCGAGCCCGGTCCGCAGCGTCCTCGTCGAGCGGAGCGTCGCAGGATGGAAGGAGTTCGAGTTGGAGGTCATGCGCGACCTCGCCGACAACGTCGTCGTAATCTGCTCCATCGAGAACCTCGACCCCATGGGCGTCCACACCGGCGACTCAATAACCGTCGCCCCCGCCCAGACCCTCTCCGATAGGCAATACCAGACCCTCCGCGACGCTTCTTTACGCATAATACGAGAGATTGGGGTATCGACGGGGGGCTCGAACATACAATTCGCGGTGGATCCTGAGGGCGATGATTATTACGTGATCGAGATGAACCCGCGGGTGAGTCGATCTAGCGCGCTGGCGAGCAAGGCAACGGGGTTCCCGATCGCCAAGATCGCCGCGAAGCTCGCGGTTGGCTACTTCCTCGACGAGATCCCCAACGACATCACTCGTGCCACCCCGGCCTCCTTCGAGCCCGCCCTCGACTACGTGGTAACGAAAATTCCGCGCTTCGCCTTCGAGAAGTTCCCGGGCGCGACGCCGAAGCTCAACACGAAGATGCACTCCGTCGGCGAGGTCATGGCTATAGGCCGCACGTTTACGGAGAGCCTCCTCAAGGCTATGGCTTCGCTGGAGGTAGAGCCGCAGGATATAGTCGCGCATCTCGAAGAGCCGAACCCGTACCGTATCTTCGCCATCTTCGACGCGTTGAGGGCCGGGATGGACATACCGGAGATAGTGCGGAGGACCAGGATCGACCCGTTCTTCGTCGCCTCTATCGCCAGGATCGTAGCCGCCGAGAGCGCGGTCTCGGAGACCTTGAGCACCGAGGAGCTACAGGAGTTCAAGAGGATCGGGCTCTCCGACGAGGCCCTCGCCGTTGCCGCCGGCGGCTCGACCGAGGTGGTGCGGGGCGTGCGTGGAGCTCTCGGAGTTCACCCGACGTACAAGTCCGTGGACACGTGTGCCGGGGAGTTCCCCGCCCAGACGCCTTACTACTACTCGACCTACGAGACCGAGGACGAGGTAGAGCGCGGGGAGAATCCCTCCGTCGTCGTGCTCGGGAGCGGGCCGAATCGCATCGGTCAGGGTATCGAGTTCGACTACGCCTGCGTTCACGCGAGCTACGCTATAAAAGAGGCCGGATACGACTCGGTGATGGTCAACTCCAACCCTGAGACCGTCTCTACCGACTACGACGCCTCCACCCGCCTCTACTTCGAGCCGCTCACCGCCGAGCACGTCCTGGAGATCGTGCGGCGCGAGAGGCCCGAGGGCGTCGTCTTGCAGTTCGGGGGCCAGAGCCCCTTGAAGCTCGCCCGCGAGCTGGAGAAGAACGGCGTCAAGATCCTCGGCACCAGTCCGGACGCCATAGACCTCGCCGAGGACCGCGCCCGGTTCGGGCACCTGCTTACGGAGCTCGGCATTCCGCATCCCAGGTTCGGGGCCGCCAGGAGCGCCGACGAGGCGAGAGAGATCGCGCGGGAGCTCGGCTACCCGGTCGTGGTGCGGCCCTCTTACGTGCTCGGGGGGCGGCGCATGGAGATCGTCTACAACAGTGCGGATCTGGATCTCTACCTGACATCGAGTGTTAGCGCCGACCCGGAGCACCCGATCCTCATCGACAAGTTTATGGAAGATCACATCGAGGTTGACGTAGATGCGGTCTCCGACGGTGAAGAGGTGTACGTCGGGGGGATCATGGAGCACGTCGAAGAGGCGGGGGTTCACTCCGGAGACTCCTCGTGTGTGGTGCCTCCGATCACGATACACAGGGCGCTCGTCGAGCGGATTGAGGACTATACGAGGCGCCTTGCGCTGGCGGTGGGCGTGGTGGGACTGATGAACATACAGTTCGTGGTGCGCGGTGAGGACGTGATGGTGATCGAGTGCAACCCTCGGTCCTCGCGCACAGTGCCGTTCGTCTCGAAGGCGACCGGGGTACCGCTGGCGAAGGTAGCGACGCGCGTCCTGCTCGGGGAAAAGCTGGCAGAGATGGGGCTCGGTGCTGGTCCGGGGATGACGGACCACTTCAGCGTCAAGGCGCCGGTCTTCCCGTTCGACCGCTTCGCGGACGTGGACCCCCTGCTCGGCCCGGAGATGCGCTCGACAGGTGAGGCCATGGGCATAGACCGCTCCTTCGGCGGCGCGTTTGCGAAGGCGCTTACGGCGGCGGGGCAGGCCCTGCCGACCAGCGGCCGGGTGTACATCTCGGTGGCAAACCGGGACAAACGGGCGGTCGTCCTCATTGCTCGCGCCGTCGCGGACCTCGGGTTCGAGATAGCGGGGAGCGAGGGGACGGCGGAGGTCTTGAGGAATAACGGCTTGTCGGCGGCTGTGGTGCCGAAGATAGGAGAGAACGGAGAGGATGTCCTGGGACTCATCGAGCGCGGCGGGGTGGATCTGATCGTCAACACGCCGTGGGGGCGGGGGGCGAGGACGGACGGTTACCTGATCCGCCGCCAGGCCCTCATGCACGGCGTCCCATGCATCACCACCCTCGCCGCCGCCGCCGCTGCCGTCCAGGGCATCGAGTCGAGGATACGCGGCGGCTCCGAGAGGGTAAACTCCCTCCAGGGCCTCTACGCCGCCAGGGCGTAAAGCCGCACGGGTGAAGCTACACGAAGTAGAGGTGGCTGCCCGCGAGAGGTTCGGTAACCACGCCCTCCTCAGGTACCGCTGGCCGGGCCGGATACCCGAGCCTGGCCAGTTCGTGATGGCTCGTGCCTCCGCACAAAGCCTCGACCCGTTTCTCCCGCGGCCTCTCTTTGCCCACGACTACGAAGATGGGGTGATGAGCCTTCTCTTCGAGGTAAGGGGCCGCGGGACCGCCCTCCTCGCCGAAGAAGACGCTCGCCTGCTGGTGAGCAATCCTGTAGGCCAAGGCTTCGACACCGATAGCGGCGGGCTGGTGGCGCTCGTGGGCGGGGGAGTGTGGGTCTCGCCTCTGAAGCTCCTCGGTAAGAGTCTCGGCAGGGCCGGGATAGCCTGCGACACGTTTCTCGAAATACCGGCGACCGCCCCTCAGGGATACGCGGCCTGGATCTCCGAAAGCTACCCTGACGCAACCCTGGTGCCCACCGAAGGAACCCCGGACCCTTCGCGGGCGGTCCTCGACCGCCTCGGCGCTCTGGAGCGCTACGCGGCCATCTACGCCAGCGGCCCCGCCGAGATGCTGGATGTGGCGAAGCGCACTGCGGCGGGAATGGTACCGGCCCAGCTCGCGCTGCGCGAGCGGATGGCGTGCGCCAATGGCTCCTGTTACGGTTGCGCCGTCCCGGTGTGGAAGTCCGGCGAGCGAGCCTACGCCAGGGCCTGTGTCGAGGGTCCCGTCTTTCCGGCGGAAGTCCTGGCATGGTAGCGCGCCCCGAGAAGACTGCCGGAGTCGCCCCAGATCTCGCCGTCAAGCTCTGCGGTCTCTCGCTCGCCACGCCGCTGATGCCGGCCGCAGGCACCCTCGCGAAAGAGGCGCTCGACGGGGCGAAAGAAGTCTACGGGGCGATGGTCCCAAAGACCGTTACGCCAGGGCCTAGGGCCGGCAACCCGCCGCCGCGTGTCGCCGAGGTCCCGTCCGGCATGGTCAACTCTATCGGGCTCCAGAACCCTGGCCTCGAACGTTTCCTCAAAGACCTGCACGTCTGGGACGTGGGGCTGCCTCTGTTCGTCTCGGTTGCGGCGGATACAGTGGCGGAGTTCGCCGCGATGTGCGAGAGGCTCGCCAGCGACACGAAGGTGACGGCGGTGGAGCTCAACCTATCGTGCCCCAACGTAGAGCACGGCGGGCTCCAGTTCTGCGCTGGGCCGGGGACGGTATCGGACGTAGTCGCTGCGTGCAGAGAAGCGCTACCGGAGAAGCCCTTGTTCGCGAAGCTTACCAATGAGGGTGTCGTGGCGAATGCCGTCGCCGCGGAGGGAGCCGGGGCGGACGCGCTGACGCTTATCAACACGATCCCGGCGCTCGTCGTCGATGCGCGGGAGAGAAAGGTCTTTATGCGTGGGGGGCTCTCGGGGCCGGCGATAAAGCCAGTGGCGTTGCGGATGGTATACGAGGTCTCGCGGGTCGTGGAGACACCGGTGGTCGGGGTGGGAGGAGTCTCTAGCGGTGAGGACGTCGCGGAGTTCATGCTCGCGGGTGCGACGGCGGTTCAGGTTGGAGCGGGGAGCTTCGTGCGGGAGCCGCGGGAGATGCTTGACGAATTCGTCGCTTATCTGCGGGAGAACGGGCTGCGGGCGAGGGAGCTTACAGGCTCGATCTAGCCGGACTCCCGTAAGCCGCGCTGGTATACTACTAAGTCAATGCTGAGAAGGGTGCCAGACAGGACTTCGCAGGAGCGACGGAGCGCTTTGGAGGAGGCAAATCGGGTACGTTTCGCCCGGGCCGACGCCAAGCGCGACCTCAAGAGCGGCGCGCTTGACATCTACGACTTGCTCATGGACCCTTCCGAGGAGCTAAAGGGCGCGAAGGTCGAGGAGATGCTCCTCGCGGTCAGGGGTATGGGGCGGGTAAAGGTGACGAGGATACTGCGCGAGTCCGGGGTGAGCCGGGCAAAGACGCTCGTCGGCCTCACGCACGGCCAGCGGGATCGTCTACTCAAGGCGTTAGGGTGCAGTTAGGAAGGTTGATCGTCGTCTCCGGTCCTTCGGGGGCAGGAAAGTCCACTCTTATCAGGCAGGCGCTGGACGCTATCCCGAAGCTTGCTTACTCGGTTTCGGCGACTACGCGTAAGCCCCGCGAGGGCGAGATCAACGGTCGCGACTACATTTTTCTCACGCGTGGAGAGTTCGAGAAGTGGATCAAGGAGGGCAGGTTCCTGGAGTGGGCCGAGTATTCGGGAAACCTCTACGGTACACCCGAGTACAGGGTCGAGGAGTTCCTGAGGAGCGGGCTCTCCGTCATATTGGAGATAGAGCTTCAGGGGGCCCGAAAGGTACGGGACAAGCGACCGGACGCGGTCATGATCTTCGTCCGTGCTCCGTCTCTGGAAGAGACGCGTAAGCGGCTCGAAGGCCGGGCCACGGAAGATTTAGAGGCCATGGAGAGGCGCATGACGACCGCGCTCGCCGAGGTCGCGGCGCGCGAGGAGTTCGATTACGAGATCGTCAACGGCGACCGCGACAGGGCGCGGTCGGATATCATCGAGACTATAACGAGGATAATAGAAGGAGAGGCAGATGCTGAACGAGCTTAAGGTAGACGAACTATTGGACAAGGTGGACTCCCGTTACGGGCTCGTCCTGGCCGGGGCGCGGCGGGCGCGCCAGATCAACGAGTACGCCGCCACGCTGGGTCTGAACGACTCTTTGGGCATCCCGGGTCCGCAGGTCCACACTCGTTCCCAGCACCCTCTCAGCATAGCGTTCGAGGAGCTTCGGGAGGGCAAGCTCGAGGTCGGCTTCAGGAAGCCGCCGGAGGAGGCCGACGAGGAGGAGCTCGGGGCCGCCGACTCCGGCGACGCCTTCCTCGACCCTCCGAGCGGCGCGGGTACCGCCCCCGGTGCTGCGAGCACCGGCTCTTCCGGCGAGAGCACGGCCTAACCCGCCGGACGCGACCGAGCCTTGATCCTCTTTGCGGTCGGACCGGGGACCGGCGCGCTTCAGACGCCGGAGATGATCCGGGACCTCGTCTCCTCGGGCCACCGCGTCGAGGTAATACTCGAACAGGAGACCAGGCGCTTTATCGGCCCCGCAGTCTTCGCGGGTCTCGCGCCCGTGGTTGAGGAGCCGGCCGAAACACCTGAAGCCCTGGTCTTCGCCCCCTCGACCGCCGGCACCGTCGCCCGCCTCGCGCGCGGCCTGGGTGAAGGACCCGCCGAACGGTCCTACACCGCCGGCGCCAGACCGGCCGTCATTGTGCCTGAGCTAGACGAGGCTACTGCGGCGCATCCTGCGGTGCGCGAGAACTTGGAGCTCTTGCGGCGAGACGGCTGCCGGGTGCTGGCGCACGAGGAGAGGCGGGTAGTCTCGCCGGCGGAGCTCGCGGGGGCGGTGCTCAACTCTTTGGGCGGGCCGCTCTCGGGGATACGCGTGTTGATCACGGCCGGAGGGACGCGGGAGCCGGTAGACAAGGTGCGTTTCGTCGGGAACCGCTCGTCCGGGAAGATGGGGCGGGCTATTGCGAGGGAGGCGTACAGGCGCGGGGCCGAAGTCACGGTCGTCGCCGCGAACGTCGAGGTAAGGGAGCCGGGCGTGCGGTGGGTAGACGCCGAGACCTACGCGGAACTCAAGGAGGCGACCGCGAGGCTTGCCGCCTACTCCGACGCACTCATCATGGCGGCTGCCGTCTCGGACTTCACGCCGGCGGAGGTGGTGGAGGGCAAGATACGGCGAGGCAACGCAAAGGAGCTGGAGCTGAAGCTCGTGGCTACCGGAGACATACTCAAGGCTGTGCGTATGTCAAATCCGGAGCTCTTTATGGTAGGATTTGCCGCATCGTTCGGAGATCCAACGGCAGATGCCCGTGAGAAGCTGGAGACCAAGGACGTCGACCTCGTGGTCGGCAACGATGTCTCGCTAGCGGGCTCGGGCTTCGGCTCGGAGGAGAACGAGGTTCACATCGTGGGCCGGACCGGGGATAATTTCGTGCCCCGCTCTACCAAGAAGGAGGTGGCCGGGGCGATCCTGGACGCCGTGGCTATGGAGATAAGCAAGGAGAGGCAGGGGAAGCATGGCTGAAAGCACTGTATCTAGATCGGCGATAGGTGAGGAGATGGAAGCGGGTTCCAAGACCACGCATCTTTTTACCTCGGAGTCGGTCACCGAGGGGCATCCGGACAAGATAGCCGACCAGATCTCGGATACCATCCTGGACGCGGCCCTCGCAAGCGACCCGAGGAGCCGGGTTGCTTGCGAGACGTTGGTTACGACCGGGCTCGTGGTGGTGGCCGGTGAGATCACCACGGAGACCTATGTGGACATCCCGACTCTGGTGCGAGAGAAGGTCTCGGAGATCGGATACACGCGGGCCAAATTCGGCTTCGACGCCGAGACCTGCGGCGTCATAGTCTCGATAGACCCGCAGTCTGCGGACATCGCCCAGGGTGTTGACCGCGCGGCAGACGCCCCGACGGGCGAGGTCGCCTCCGAGATGACCGAGGCCGAGATCGAGGAGGTCGGCGCGGGCGACCAGGGGATGATGTTCGGCTTCGCCTGCCGGGAGACGGACGAGCTGATGCCGATGCCAATCTCGCTCGCTCACGCCCTGACGCGCCGTCTGACCGAGGTGCGCAAGAGCGGCGACCTTGACTATCTCAGGCCTGACGGCAAGAGCCAGGTGACGGTCCGCTACGAGGGCAACCGCCCGGTGGGGGTCGAGACGGTTCTTATCAGCGCCCAGCATCAGGACGGCACCGAGGGGAGGATAAAGAGTGACCTTCTGGAGGCCGTGATCGAGCCGGTCATGCCGGAGGAGCTCTTTGACAAGTCGAACACGGACATCCTGGTGAACCCCACGGGCCGGTTCGTCACCGGTGGTCCTCAGGGTGACTGCGGTCTTACCGGGCGAAAGATCATCGTCGATACATATGGCGGGGCGGCCCCCCACGGCGGGGGCGCGTTCTCGGGTAAGGACCCGACGAAGGTCGACCGCTCCGGCGCCTACGCGGCCCGTTGGGTAGCCAAGAACGTGGTGGCCGCAGGCCTCGCGGAGCGGTGCGTGGTCCAACTGGCCTACGCCATAGGCGTCGCCCGCCCCGTGAGCATCATGGTCGATACCTTCGGCACCGAGACCGTGGACCCGACGACGCTGGGCACGCTCATCGAGGAGCACTTTGACCTCAGGCCAGGGGCGATCATCCGCGACCTGGAGCTCCGGCAACCTATCTACGCGGCAACCGCTGCCTACGGGCACTTCGGCCGCGAGGAGCCGGGCTTTGCCTGGGAGCGCACCGATCGCGCCGACGCCCTACGGCGCGCCGCCGGCTTGTAATTGACCGGCCGCCTAACCGGCCGCACCACGCTCACCAATCAGGAACCGTCCAGCCCGGGTGGTCCCCGGGCTGCGCGGGTGAGCCTGCTCATACCCTCGCACGCCCTCCCGCCGCTTAGCTACCTGGTGCCAGGCCAACTCGCCAACGAGGTAGAGGTCGGGACGGCGGTAGTTGCTCCCCTCTCCGGCTACGGGCGTCTCGGTCTAGTCGTCGGGTTCGAGGAGGTAAGAGACCGGCAACTCAAGGAGATACGGGCCGTCGCGGGAGAACTCTCCCTCCCCTATAACCTCGTCAAACTCTGCGGCTGGATCGCCGGGTGCGCGGCTCTGCCCTTGCAAGCCGTGCTACGGATGGCGCTCCCGCCGGGTCTTAACGCTGCCGTCTACACGGTTCACCGTCCGGCCCTGGATTGGCCTTGGCAGCCGGGTACTGAAGTAAGCCGCACCGAGTTGCGCCGGGTTTTGGGTGGCGAGGGTTTGAAGGACGCCGAGAGAGTGGGGAGGGTGGTCTTCTCCCCGATGGCGCCGGGGCGGCGGACCGTAGAGTGGGCCGTGCTTGAGGATGACGCGCCGCCTCTCTCGCGGCGGGCGCACCGGCAGCGGGCGCTCCTGCAGACTCTGGCGGGCCATGACCACGGACGCCCCGTGGCCGAGCTTCTGCGGAAGTCCGGCGCAAGCAGAGAGGTGTTGAGGCGTCTCGTCGGGCGCGGGGCGGTTAGGCTGGAGAAGAGGCCTGAGCCGGCGCCGGTCTCGTACACGCGAGGTTCGGGCGCGGAGCTCACGGCTCACCAGGAGGAGGCGGAGCGAGGGCTGAGGCGAGGCGGAGCCTGGGTATGGCGGATGCCGGACGCGGATAGTGTTTTGGCGGCGGCCTCCGTCGTAAGAGCCGCCGTCAAGCGCGGGGATCAGGCACTGGTCCTAGTGCCGGAGATAGAGAGCATCGAGCGGTTGGTCGGCGCTTTCGAGAGGCTGTTGCCGGCGGGGCTCACTGTCGCACCATACCACAGTGCTTTGGGCCGGGGACGGTGCGCGGTCTATGAGGCGGCGCGCCGGGGAGAGGTGGACGTGCTGGTTGGGACCCGCGCGGCGGTGCTCGTTCCGGTAGAGCGGCTCGGCGTCGTCTGCGTGATGGACGAGCCTAACGAGGCGCATCGGGGCTCCTCTGGATACGAGGGCGTCCCGATCCACGTCCGGGACCCGGCGATGGCGCGGGGACGGATCGAGGGCGCCGCCGTCTTCTTCTTCTCACCTACGCCCTCCCTGCGACTCTACGCACCGGAGAGCGGTGCGCGGCGTCTGCCGCCTGTCGAGCCCGCCCAGTGGCCGTCGGTCAACGTCGTGGACATGCGGGGTACGGGGGCCTCGTTGAGCCC
>JADDPM010000333.1 GCA_016781885.1 Rubrobacter sp. | reverse complement strand
CCGTTTGTCTAGTTAAGATAGACACATGACGCTCGACGAGACTCTCTATAACGAGGCCAGACGCGCGCGTGATCGCCTCGAGGAGGTACAGATCGAGGCGGAACGAGCCCGGTCTTGGTACCACGAGTCCGTACGGCGCCTCTACCGCGCCGGCGGTTCGCTTCGGGAGATCGCCCAAGCCCTCCAGATCAGCCACCAGCGCGTCCATCAGATCATCGACGACGCGGCCTGCTCGTTCTGCGACGCCCGGCGGGCCGAGGTTGAGAAACTCATCGCCGGTCCCGGGGTCTTCATCTGCGACCGCTGCCTCCTACTAGCCCTGGGCGTCGTCGCTAACGAGCAAGACGCTTCGAACGATCGCACCACCATTAGGGCGGTCGCGGCTGACACGAGTAAGAAGTGCTCGTTCTGTCGCAAGAAGCGCTGGCGGGTGGGGTGGATGGCCGAGCACGGTGAGACGCGAATCTGTAGGCGGTGCCTATCCGTGTGCACTGAGATAGTCGGCTCCCTGTAGCTCTACCGACACGCCCCAACACCCTGACCACGGTCTTGCGGTCGGGGCGCCTGCCGAAGCGCACGTAGCAGGCGTTCGCGATCTCGTTGGGGTTGAACGCGGGGTACTCGGCCTTCAGGTCCACGATGAGCCGCCTCAAAGCGGGCGGCAACCTTTTGCGCCTGGCCGCCTCGGAGCCGAAGAGGCCCTCCATGCCCTCCGCCTCGAAGCACCCCAGCCTGCGGTAGAGCGTGCGCTCCGGGGTGCCGGTCTCACTCGCTCTCTCTGCCACGGAGCTTCCGAACAACGTCAGCGGCCGTATCTCCTCGTAGGCGCGCTGCTCGGGCCACCGGCACAGCAGCGCTAGTTGCTCCCAGTCGTCGGTCGGCTCTACGCGTCTCCTGCGCCTCCTTCCGCCCATCTTCTTCCCCCCTCGCCGCGACGTGTGTTGTGCCGTGGGAGGGGAAGCATGCCAGAGGCTCGGGGCTGCGGCCAGCTTACCGGAGCCGGTTACCGGGCCTTGGAGATTCTGCCGACCCTACTGCACACATAAGCCGGGAGGTTTCTGACGAGGTATGTAGGGGGTTCTATGTAGGGGGTTCTCCGAAGTCTGTTCTGCTCCCCGATCGGCTGTATTGCGCTTTC
>JADDPM010000061.1 GCA_016781885.1 Rubrobacter sp. | reverse complement strand
GCCTCAATACACACCTGAAGCTTAGTTTCCGAGAACACACCTTAGCGGTAATTCGGTGAATAAGGGCAAAAGGGAGGACCGGGGACCCTTGCGGGGAGCCCCGGTTCTTTCCTTGTGCGCCTCTCTGTAGGGTGCTTGCGGGAGCGGAGGGAGTGTACCGCTTAGCGGTTGCTACCCGACTACTTGGAGAACCTGTCCTTGGCTTTTTGCGCCGCCTTGTCGGTGAGGCCTGATTCCTGAGCTTTGTCTACGGCCTTGTCCACCGCATCGGGCGACCCTCCGCCCTGGCGCTTTTCCTGGGCCTTGTCTATGGCCTTGTCTGTGGAACTCTGGTTCTTCTCCTGGCCCTCGGCCGACCCCTTTTCGCTCGTCAACGTCGTATGCTCCTTCCGTGGTTGCTGCGGTTTACTTCTTGCAGGCAACATATCGATTCCATGTTCGAGAGTGCCATAAACTCCCGGTATATAGGCCGCCTCGCAACGAGCAAGCTGCCTGCCGGGCCGGGGCTCCTTATCGGGACTCCGGCCTTCTTTCTCCCCTTGCGTGTCACCGCACATCATCTCCTACCGTTCCGTCTCTCGGCGCTCCTGGCATCGGCTCTGACGATTCCGGCTCTAGCGGTTCCTGCTCTTGTTGTACCGGTTGCTGGAGTTCTTGTTCGTCTACCCCCGGTTCCTCTTCCGCTTCCCCGCCGCACGTCACCGCGCCAAAGATCGAGACTAAAGCGGTGAGAAGGATAAACGCAAGTCTTCTTTTCATGGTCCTCGTTACTTTGGTCGACTCGCTTTTTGGAAGCTCTCTTCAAAGTAGCCTGCTTGGGTAAGGACTTCGCAAAGCTTCGTTAGTGCTCGATAAAGTGAGCGTTAAGGGTGCTTCATTCTACTCTCCGATACGCCCCGCCCGGCACGGCCCATGCTTTCGATGTACACATACATCGACTCTCGTAATACCCGCCGGACGCTCCCCCAGTCTCGGAGGCCCTGGCCGCATAGGACCGGGGCGGAGCGTCGATAAAAGGAATTCTCGGCAGCTCCATCTCACCCGGTCGCATCCTTATGCACTAAAGCGGTCAGCGCTGACCACTTCCCGGGCTGGTAGTAGCGCCCGGTCCATATAGCTTGATACCACCCTGAATTCGGCGGGTCGGTCGGCGTCCGGCTGAGAACCGGTTGTAGGCTGGTCGTGGCCGGTCGTGATCCGGTCGGCGTCGAGCCACACGTAAACGCTGCCGTCCTTCTCGCGCTCCGCCTCTAGCTTCCCGCGTTTGATCCGGCCACGCACGGCCTCGACGGTGATGCCTAAAGCGCCGGTGGTCTCCTGAACGGTGACGCGCCGACTGGTCGGTGAGCCGGGCGTTGGCTGGTTGGCGTCTGGTCGGTCCTCTCCCAAAGCTGGGTATCTTATCCCTGGACCGGGGCTCCGCGCCCGTTCTGTACACCTCTGAGGAGATATCAAGCTTCGCCAGCTGCGCGTTCTGCGTCTCCTGCGGTGATCCGTCCCCCTGAGCCTGTCCCCTCTACCGTGGAGAGGTCCACACCCAGTTGCTTCGCTTTACGCTTGGCGGCGTCCGTGGCTTCCACCTTGCTCTCGGTTTCTATGATGCCCTCCGCTGCTTCTTGTGGCGCCTGGCCCGCCCCACTAGTGACCTGCTCCGAGGCGTCGCCTACTCCTTGAGTCGCCTGACTGACCCCACCAGCAGCTTGGCTTACCGTACCATCTTCCCCCATGGCCCGCCCAGTGATATCGCCGACCAGGCCCACCGCGTCGCTCACAGCGCCGCCTTCGCCCAGATGCCCTGGTCCACTATGGTGGACATATAGAAGCTCGTATATAGAACATGAGAGGCTATGAACGAGCGAGACTTGCGTGTCGAAGTCGAGAAGCAGCGCAGCATGACAGACGAAGAGTGGAATTACCTACACGAAAAGTGGTTCGTTGATGAGGCGCTTGAACAGCCCTTCGATGAAGAGCAGGCCCAATACCTGATCGAGGAACTCGATCAGCTACCCGGGCGGGCACGTAAGAGCCAGACACCTGAAAGAGAAGGGCTTGAGGAAGCCTTTACGCAGAGCGAACCTTTCGCCGTGAAGCTTACCGATGCGGAGACCGAGCGCGCACGATGGCTATTGAAGATCCAGGTGAGGAATGCGGTCGAGGACCCGCATGTCGTGGGTTTTAGAGAACGATATCTTCCTAACGGCTTGCTTTCTCACGTAGAGGCCGAAGAGTTCTTGAGGTCATCCGATGCCCGGGAGGTCGCGGTCGCAGCCTCCCGCTTGAAGAAACTACACGGCTGGCACGAGGGGGACGCCGCTTGGTGGATGCTCACGGGCGAGGCCCCGTCTACGCGTCCAGTTCGGGTGAGCTATAGAGAAAACCGTGGCTGGCACAGCCCGGCTCTGTACCTCATCACTATGGAAGCACCACCCTGGATCTCTGTCAAGACGTTTGCCGACGCGTTCCCGGAGATGAAGCGAAGGATGCATGCTGAGAGGAAGCTGCCAAACGCCCGTGCCTATCGAGTAGCAAGGTTCGTGGAAGCCCGGCTCCACAAAGCGGGAGCGAATAAGCCTACCCTTGACGACATGCGGCGAGAGTGGAACCGAGAGAACCCAGGCGAGAAGTTCCCCGATTACAGGACCTTCCGGAGAGCTTATGACCGCCTACCCGTAGAGCGGATAACCCATCCGCCCTACACCACGGAGATCGAACGCGAGGTTACACCCAAGATGCAGCGACAATTCGACAGGGACCGTAAGAAATACGCGAGAGCCGCGCAACGCTTCAAGGACGCCGGTTCGCCGGTTTCCAAAGAAATTCCCGAAGCTCAGGCTTCGGCGGGATTCACTTCACGGCAACAACGGTGAGCGTAGGAATGGTTGTGGCTGGCGTAATAGACACTTTGCCGTTCCTCAAGGAGTAGGCTACCTTTTTTCGAGGAACCTCTGGGCTACTTCTAGCTGCCCGGTCTTCTCGAAGGCCTGGCGGAGCAGCGCGAGCCCCTCTTCGCGCTCTTCGGGGTTGCGGGCCTTCTCTTCGATGCTGCGGATGCTCTCTTCGATGCCCGATTCGTTGAAGACGATATTCGGGAGGCCGATTATGACCTCCCGGATCTGCCGGTATATAAAGTCCGGCTCGCCGGCGTAGACCCAGGCTCCGCGGGCGCGGACCCAGGCCCAGCCCTTCATTCGGATGGTGTTCTCCACGTCCTCGTCTTCGAGGTCGACCATCTCCATACGCATGCGGTGCGCGGTTATGAGCTCGGGTCTTATACGAACGAAGGCCGTCACGACGTTCTAGCTAACGAGCCCCTGCTGGGCCAGGAAGTCGGCGGCGACGTCTTCGGGGTCTTCCCCTCCGATGTCCACCCTACCGTTGAGCTCGCGGATGTTGTCGACGTTCAGGGTCGCGGAGACCTGGTTGAGTATCTCCTCAATGTCCGGGTTCTCCTCCAGCACCTCGCTACGGACCACCGGCGCCGGATAGTAAAACGGCCAGATCTTCTTCTCGTCCTCCAATACCGTGAGCTCCTCAGAGGTGAGCTGACCATCGGTCAGGAAGCCTACGCCCACGTCGGCTTCGCCGTTCTCCACGCCCCGATACCGCAAGCCGAGGTCGTTCGCCACGACGGTCTCCTCAAAGTCGAGTCCGGGATAGTTTTCGAGCATGTTGGGGTAGCCGTCCTCGCGGTCCTGAAACTCGGAGAAAGTCGCGAAGGTCAGCCCGCTGGAGGCTCTCGCCAGGTCGTCCAAGGTGCGGAGGTTCTGCTCCTCTGCTATCTCGCGCCGGACGAAGATGCCGTAGTTGTTATTGAAGTCGGCGGGGGTGAGCATCGTGTCGGCCGGGTCACGCTCGGCGTAGCGTATCCTCGCCTCCTCGTAGGTCTCCTCGGGAGTTGGCGGGTTCTCGCCCTCGTAGCCGAGGATGTTGACCAGGGCCGTCCCCGTGTACTCGGGGTAAAAGTCGATGTCGCCGGCCTGGAGAGCCTCGTCGGCGAGCTGCTCGGAGCCGAGGTTGAGCGAGCGTTCGGCCGTGTACCCGTTGGCCTCCAGCGCCTGAGCGTAGAGCTCGCCGAGGATGAACTGCTCAGTGAAGTTCTTTGAGCCGACGGTTATCGTCGGACCGCCTTCTCCGCCGCCGCCGCCGCCGCTGCCTTGCCCGCCACCTCCGGCATTGCCGCACCCCAAGAGTGCGATAGTCAGGACGAGGAACGCCATCGCGTACAGAATCTTTCTTGGCTTCATCTGGTCTCCTTCTCTCTAACTTCCAGGTCTTCTACTTGCCGCGGCGTTTGCGCGCCACGGTCAGGCCCTTCGGGGTGAAGGCCCGCTCCAGAATACCGAAGCTTACCTCCGTGATTATCGCCAGGACCGCGACGGCTAAAGAACCGCCGATCTGGACGGCCAGGTCGTTGCGCTGGAATCCCAGGACTATGAGCTCCCCGAGTCCTCCGCCGCCGATAAACGTCGCGAGCGTCGCGCTCGCCACGACCTGGACGGCCGAGGTGCGGATGCCGGCGAAGATTACGGGCATGGCGATTGGGAGCTGTATGCTCGTGAGGATCTGGCCGCCCGAGAGCCCCATCCCTCTGGCGGCGTCTATCACCTGCGGGCTCACCTGCCGGACGCCGGTGGAGGTGTTGATCAGGATGGGCGGTATAGCGAGCAGTACGAGCGCCACGAGCGACGGCGCGAACCCGAACCCCAACAGCGGAAAGACGAGTGCCAGTATCGCGAGCGACGGCACGGCCCGGCCCGTGTTGGCTATGTTTATGACCACGTTGGAGGCGAAGGCCGAGCGGTTCACGGCGAGCGCTGCGGGGAGGGCGATGGCGATCGCGATCAGGAGCGCCGCCGCCGAGAGCTCTACGTGTACGACGAGCTGCGTTATAAAGTCCGGCCTCTGGAACACCTCGAACAGGCTGTTCATGATTTACGTCCTCCTCACCCGCGCCCAGGGACGCAAGCGGCGCTCCAGCCACAGGAGCAGCACGTCCGCGAGCACGGCCATCAGTGTAGCCAGGACGGCGCCGACGATGACGCGGGTCGGGAAGTTGCGGCTGATGCCCGTGAAGATCAACTCCCCCAGCCCGCCGCCGTTTATGTACGCGCCGATGGTGGCGATACCTATAATCGTTACGGTCGCTATCCTGATGCCGGCCACGATCACAGGCAGCGCCAGCGGTAGCTCGACCCTGTAGAGAATTTGGCGGGGGGTAAGGCCCATGCCGCGAGCGGCGTCCTTCGTCTCCTCGGGCACCGAGTCGATCCCCGCCACGACGTTGCGGATCAGGACCAGCAGCGAGTAGGCTACGAGCGCGATGATTACCGGCACCGGCCCGAGCCCTATGCCCGGGAGGGCGACGAGCAGCATAAAGGCCGCCAGGCTCGGTATGGAGAAGAGTAGCCCGGTGATGAACGTGACGGGCGGATAAGCCTTGCGGTAGCGCGAGACCAAAATGCCCGTGGGGAGCGAGATGACCAGGGCTATCGCGACCGAGGTGAGCGAGAGGAAGATATGTCCCTGCAACGCCGGCAGTATCTCCTCCCCGAAGTTGTTCGAGATCCAGGTCCAGTCCAGAGTCTTCGGCCCCGGAGCCTGAAGGGCGAGGCTACTAGACACCGTCCTGTCCGGCCTCCGCCCGGTGGGAGAGGTTCTTGATCTTCTGTATCGAGATAGTCCCGCGTACGTCGTCCCTCTCTGAGACGACCAGCCCGCGCTCGACGCCCGCCCCGATCATCTCCGAGAGCGCGTCCTTGAGGTTGGTCCGTTCGTTTATGCGGGGCAGGTCGGTCGCACCGTCCGCCGGCTCCAGCTCCATCTCCGAGACGCGCATGAGCGAGAGCCTCTTCAAGACCCGGTCGGTGCCGACGAACGAAGAGACGAACTCGGAGTTCGGGGAGGCGAGGATGTTCTCTGGAGTGTCATACTGGGCGAGGACGCCACCCTCTTTGAGGATGGCGATCTTGTCGCCCATCTTTATCGCCTCGTCTATGTCGTGGGTGACGAAGACGATGGTCTTCTTTATTTCTTGCTGGATGCGCAGGAACTCGTCCTGCAAGCGGTGGCGCGTTATAGGATCCACCGCCCCGAACGGCTCGTCCATCAGCATGATCGGGGGGTCCGCCGCCATCGCCCGCGCCACCCCGACCCGCTGCTGCTGGCCGCCGGAGAGCTCGGCCGGGTAGCGATCCCGGTACTGCGCAGGATCTAGCCCGACGAGCTCTAACAGCTCGTCCACGCGGGCCGTAGTGCGGTCCTTCTCCCAGCCCACGAGCCCCGGCACTGTGGCGATGTTACCGGCGATGGTGCGGTGGGGGAAGAGGCCTATCTGCTGGATCGCATACCCGATGCGCCGCCGCAGCTGCGTGGCGCTCATCGCGGTGTTCGGTTCGCCGTCTATGAGAATCTCGCCACTGGATGGCTCGATCAGGCGGTTGACCATCCGCATGCTCGTCGTCTTGCCGCACCCCGACGGACCTACCAGGACACAGATCTCCCCGTCTAGCACCTCGAAGGAGAGATCCCTGACCACCGGACCCGAGGAGCCGCTATAGGTCTTGCTTACGTCTCTAAACTCGATCATTGCATCTCCTGTAGACCTATAGGTAATACCCTTCCAGGCCCGCCACGCCGGGCTGGCAGTCTCGATCACGGCTTCTCCTGATACCACAGCACGGTGGATTTGCTACGGACGCCAATTGGTAAGTATAGAGTCCTTCCCAGACTTACGCATGCCACAGATCTCACTATTCGAGGTATAAAAACGCATGAGAAACCGAACCCGCGCAGCGCATATCATCTTCGCCGGGGCGGCCAGGCCCACCGCTACTCTCTGCCCCGCACGAAGGAGCTCGTCCTGCGGAGCTTCCGTGCCACCCTCGTAGATCCTTCGCCGTACCTCTACCACTCGGGGATGGCGACAGGCGTCTCTTCGGCGGCGACTGCATCTCCCACAAGGGTGAGACCCTCCCCGAGCTCGACGTCTTCGCCGTGTGCCAGAGACCCATGATCTTCCACAGCCTCCAGGCGACCCTCGAAGACGAACCGCTCGCCCGATATAAACCCCAGAAACGCTTCCTCTACGTACTCAACCCTGGTCTGGCGTAGCCGCCTCGCCTGGAAGCTTAAACATCGCATAGACCAGAAGTTCGTTGAGAGTTTCAGACCTTGAAGTGACCAGCCGTTAGCCAGTACAAAGACGGCGTAGACGGAACAAGCGTCCATGACCATCGCAAACGGGCAGGTATTTTGTGCGTCTCTCGAAGAGCAACGCATAAGGTCAACGGTATATTTCGGGCGCGAGCGCAGCACCGGCAGCGAAACTCTGGCCCAAAGCTGATAGCTGGCGACTAAAAAACCTACCTGCGCCCTATCCCCAGGAGCAGGAAGAGTACGAAATAGCCTCCTACGGCGGCGAAGCCGATAAAGTAGAGGCCGCGCTCCACGATGCTCTGTTGTTGCTCCGCGGAGGTTGGTAGAGAGTCTACGACCACCTGGGCGGGGGCTTCGAGCAGGCGTCCGAGGCTATAGATGCCGCTCGTTAAGCCGTTCAGGTTTTCGTCTATGCCCGCGTAAGCGAGCCCCATGTGGGCCAGTATTACAATGATGACGAACATGATTACAGTCCGTAGCAGCGCCATCGCACGCCTCCCTTTGTCCTCCCATGAACTCCCCAAACTCCCGCAATACTCTGTGTCTGCATCGTCGCTACGAGACCTTACGGTACTCCCAGGCCTTCATCCATCCGGAGAACCGGCGTTTCGCCCTGTCGAAGAGGGTAGGCTTGCCAGCATTCTCGGAATCTCTCTTCCTGCCCCTGGCCGGTCTGCGGGAGCCGCGATGCTCCACGGCCAGCGCGACCCCGGCGACGACGAAGCAGAGCGCGCCGATGGAGAAGGTGACGGGATCGCGCATGAGTATACCCCCGGCCGCCGCGACCGCCGGGAGCCACCACAGGGCGAAGAAGATGCCGGGCTCGCGCATACGTCGGTCGAGCGCCATAAAAAAGCCGACCGCGATCCCCGCGAGCGATAGGAGCAATAGCAAGACTCCCAGGACTGTCAGAAGAAAGCTCACCAGTGTAATACTATCGAACGCCGCCTGTGTTTCACAGCCCTTTTACCGGCGGCTCATCTCGCGCCTGTATGCCTTCATCGCCGAGAGAAACTCCTCCCAGGTGCGTGTCGGGCACTCCAGGCGGTTGTTGTAGAGGGAGAGCTTGTGGACGAACTCGTGTACGGCGGACTCCGTATCAGAGACGCAGCGAGGATGGGCGACAAGCAGTACCTCCCAGTCTTCTTCCTCTTTGATGTTGTTGATCGCCGCTTTGAGGCCGGGACGGTGGTAGAGGAGCAGACCCGGTGCTTTTAGGTCCTCATAGCGCGCCACGACCTCGTGCCCCTCCTTCGCGGCGAACGCACGAAGGGCCTCGTGCTGCTCCTGCGTGGAGGGTAACTCGCCCTCGGGGTCCGTCCTGATGTACGTCGCGGCCCGCGCCACGTCGGCGATGATAGCATGAGGTACGTCGTGATATTATTTCGGCAGCGCGTCGGGACGTGGCGCAGTCAGGTAGCGCACTCGGCTGGGGGCCGAGTGGTCGCCGGTTCGAATCCGGCCGTCCCGACTCTTTTAGCGGGGGCGCGCGTCCCGCCGATGGACATACGAAAGGTCTGGATCCTCTTGGACACGATTTACCTGCTGCTCGGCATCATAGGGTTCATGGTAGTCATCGCCGCCTTCTTCTTCGGCGGGTACGTGATCCTGGACTTCCTCTTTAGCCGCTTAGGAGGGGACCGCTAGAGAGCCGGAAGCCCGGCCTCTCTTGTAGCAAACTCTCCGCTAGCTCATGATCCCCGCGCTGGGCCGCCTCCGACTAGTCGAGCTCTCGCGTCTCGTCCTCCACGAGGCCCACGACCCCGCCCGCCTGGACCGCGTCCGGGAGGACGTCGAGCAAGAGGGCGTGCAGCGCAACCCCGTTATCGTCGCCCCTTGCAAGGGCCTCTACCTGGTACTCGACGGTGCTCACCGGGTCCACGCCCTGCGGGAGCTCGCCGGTCGCTTCGCCCTCGTCCAACGCGTCGAGCTTCCCGGGAGGGCCGCAAGCTGGGGCCACTTGCTCGACACCGCGAGCCTCGAAGCGGTGTTCCATTCCGCCGAGGGGATCGAAGTCTCGGAGGCCCCGCCCGAACGCACTCCTCTAGCTGAGGCGCGCTTTGACGGGGGTCAGAGATTATTCATCGTGAGCCACGAGGAGGGGCTGGCGTCGGAGGTCCGCGCGCTGTGGGCGTTGCAGGCAGCGTACCCGCGTGGCGAGCTCGTGCGTCGTGTCGATCCCGGCAAGCGCGTCGAGATGACGACGGGGGAAGCGGTACTTCTCTACAGATGCTTCATGCCGGCAGAGCTCGTCGAGGTCGTCTCCGGGGGCGGGGCACTGCCGGCCGGGATCACACGCTTCACGGTCGAGGAGCGCGTTCTAAACGTCCGCTACCCTCTCGAACTCCTGGCGGAAGGCGACTCTGTCGCCCGCAACGCCGAGCTGGAGACGTTCGTCAGGCAGGCCTGGGAGCGCAACCGCGTCCGCCGCTACACGGAGCCCGTGGTGCTCTTCGAGTAGCGTAAGCTCGGAGCTACGCACGAAAGCGAGAGCGGGTCGAGCGGTGCGCGGGGGCGGCGCGTGGACTATGCTGCCCTCGGTAGAGGGATTTATTACTCGGAAAGAGGGGACGTGGGCATGAGAAGAGAGAGGCGCGCCGGGATCAGCCGGCGGGAGTTCCTGAAGCTGGGCGGGGTGGGGCTCGCAGGGGCGGCGATGCTCGGTACGACCGGTTGCGGGGGAGGGGGGAATGAGGGAGATACGATCACCTTCACCTTCGGCCCGGATAACTCGGGGGGATTGCAGACGCTCATCGACAGGTTCAACGAGCAGCACGAAGGCGGCGTCCAGGTCGAGTGGCGCGAGACGCCGGCGGCCAGCGACGAGTATTTCGAGCAGATGCTCTCGGAGCTCCAGTCCGGGAAATCCAGCGTGGACGTGATCGGGGGGGACGTAGTGTGGCCGGCCCAGTTCGCCGCGAACGGCTTTCTGGTCGATCTCTCCGACCGTTTTACTGACGAGATGAAAGCGGACCACCTCGACGGACCCTTGCAACCGATAACCTACGAGGGCAGGACCTACGGGGTCCCCTGGTTCACGGACGCGGGGATGTTCTACTACCGCAAGGACTTGCTGGAAGGGAGCGGCTTCTCGGAGCCACCGAAGACGTGGGACGAGATGAAGGAGATGGTCGCGAAGGTGCGCGCCTACTCGGGTGAGGAGTACGACGGGTACGTCTTCCAGGGGGCACAGGACGAGGGGGGCGTGGTCAACGGCCTGGAGCACATATGGAACGCGGGCGGCGAGGTACTGGACGGGGGCCGGGTCGTCGTGAACAGCGCCGAGGCGGTCGAGGGGCTGAAGTTGCGGCGCAGCATGATCGAGGACGGCATCGCCCCGACGGCGACGGGCGATTACTCCACCCAGGAGTCGCAGTCCGCCTTCACGAACGGCAACGTCGTCTTTATGCGCAACTGGCCCTTCGTCTACGGGCTCCTCTCCAATCCCGACCAGTCCCGGGTAACGCCGGAGCAGGTGGGGATCGCCCAGATCCCGGTGAGCGGTAGCGGGGCGCAGAGCTTCAGCGGCCTCGGCGGATGGAACTTCCTAGTCAACGCCGCCTCGGAGAACAGGATCGAGGAGATCTGGACCTTTATAGAGTTCATGATCGCCCCGGAGCAGCAGAAGACGCTCGCCCTCGAAAGCACCCGCCTGCCCACCCTCAAGAGCCTCTACGAGGACGAGGAGTTGCTCGACAAAGTCCCGGTCGCTTCTTTGGGTCGCGAGTCTTTAGAGAACAGCCGGCCCCGCCCGGTCTCGCCGTACTACTCGGACATGTCCCTGGTGATGACCGAACGGTTCAACGCCGCGCTGAAGGGCGAGGTGCCGGTCGAAGAGGTGCTGGAGACCCTCCAGGGGGAGCTGCAAAGCATAGTAGATCAGGGGTAGGGAGGGGCGCGAAGTCGCTCTGCGGGTAGCGTCGCTCCACTACTCATTCAGCACGAATTTAAAACCCGGACTTTCTATGCTACATTGCGGCTGTGTTGCAAGGACGCGAGGCTCTATTACGTATCGCACGCTCCCGCCGCCGATTCGCCTTACCCGAGTTCAGATCCTTTGGGGTAGCCGTATGAGCGCCACGGTCGTACTCGGGCTGGCCTGGGGAGACGAGGGCAAGGGGCGGGTCTGCGACGCTTTGGCATCTGACGCGCACTACGTGGCCCGCTACTCCGGCGGGAACAACGCGGGGCACACGATCCGGGTCGGCAAAGAGGAGTTCGTCGTACACCTGATCCCTTCGGGCATCGTGCGCGAGGGGGTGGTGTGTACCATCGGCAACGGGGTCGTGGTCAACCCGGAGGTTCTGGCCGAGGAGGTCTCGGCGCTGGAGAACCGCGGGATCGAGGTTCGGGGACGGCTGAAGGTGGACGGACGGGCGCACCTGATCCTTCCTTACCACGTCCGCCTCGACGGGTACCGCGAGAAGGCGTTGGGCAAGGCCAAGATCGGTACCACCAATCGGGGGATAGGACCGGCCTACGAGGACAAGATCGCGAGGGTCGGCATCCGGGTGCAGGACGTGTTCGACGAGGGGATACTGCGCGCGAAGCTGAGAGCCGCCCTGCGCGAGAAGAACTCCCTGATCACGAACGTCTACGGCGAGGACCCCTATGTCCCCGACGAGATCGCCGACTACCTCTTGTCCTTCCGCGACCTGCTGGAGCCGATGGTCGCCGACACGGGGGCGCTCCTGCGGGGCGCCATCGAGCGGGACGAGCCGGTTCTGCTGGAGGGGGCGCAGGCCACGCTCCTGGACAACGACTTCGGGACCTATCCGTTCGTCACCTCTTCGAACCCTTCGGCGGGCGGGGCGTGCGTCGGAACGGGTATACCACCGACCTCTCTGGGGGAGGTGATCGGGGTGACGAAGGCCTACACAACCCGGGTCGGGGACGGTCCCTTCCCGACGGAGCTCTTCGACGAGATGGGGGAGACCTTGCGGCGGGTCGGTAACGAGTACGGGGCTACTACTGGCCGACCCCGACGTTGCGGGTGGTTGGACCTCGTGGCGATCAAGTACACGGCCTCGGTCAACGGCATCACCACGCTCGCCCTGACGATGCTCGACGTGCTCTCGGCGGTCGAGGAGGTTAAGGTGTGCGTGGGCTACGAGATAGACGGCGAGAGGGTGGACGAGTACCCGATGAGCCAGACCGACCTCCACCACGCTCAGCCCGTATACAAGTCTCTCCCCGGATGGGGCGTGGACGTGACGGGTTGCAGGCGGCGCGAGGATCTGCCCGAGGAGGCTAAAGGCTTCGTCTCGTTCATCGAGACAGAGCTCGGGGTTTCGCTGTGCATGATCAGCGTCGGCCCCGAGCGGGACCAGGCGATAGTCGAGCGGGCAGGGGCCTGAGAACGTGCGTCTGTTGGTCGTAGGTAGCGGCGGGCGCGAGCACGCGCTCGTCGAGACCCTGGCGCAGAGCCCGCGGGCGGAGGAGATCTTCGCGGCTCCCGGCAATCCCGGCATGGCCCACCTCGCCGAACTCGTGGACATCCCCGCGGACGACTTGATCTCCTTGCGTAATTTCGCAAGAACAACCGGAATCGACCTCACCGTCGTCGGTCCCGAGTCACCGCTTATAGGCGGGATCGCCGAAGCTTTCTGGGGGGCGGGTCTGAAGATCTTCGGCCCCTCACGCGCCGCCGCCCGCATCGAGGGTTCGAAGGTCTTCGCCAAGGAGCTCATGCGTAATGCCGGAGTCCCCACGGCGCGCTTCGAGACCTTCGACAGGATGCCCGTGGCCCTCGCCTACCTGCGCTCGCTCTCGCCGGGCGACAGCTATCCGGTTGTTGTCAAGGTAGACGGTATAGCGGCTGGCAAGGGCGTCATCGTCGCGGGCTCTTACGAGGAGGCCGAGAGCGCCGTCAAGGCCGCGTTCGCGGGAGCGTTCGGAGCGGCTGGGGAGCGGATCCTGATCGAGGAATACCTCACGGGTAGGGAGGCATCCGTCTTCGCTCTCACAGACGGGCGGAACATCCTGCCGTTCGTCCCGGCCCAGGACTACAAGCGCATCTACGACGGCGACGAGGGGCCGAACACCGGCGGTATGGGCGCGTACTCCCCGACGATGTGGATGGACCCCGCGTCCTACGCCACTATA
>JADDPM010000163.1 GCA_016781885.1 Rubrobacter sp. | reverse complement strand
CGGTGTTCTCGCGGAAGATGATGAGGTCTATGTCCTTGTACGGCGTGTCGATCCCCGGCAGGCTCAGGCTAGGCCGGACGTTCGCGTACAGGTCGAGTTCCTTGCGCAACGCGACGTTGACCGAGCGGAATCCGGCCCCCACGGGCGTCGTCAGCGGCCCCTTGAGGCCCACCTTGTTGCGCTGGATGGACTCCAGAACGCTCTCTGGTAGGGGAGTGCCCTCCTCCTCCATCACGGTCTCGCCAGCCTCGGCGATCTCCCACTCGATGTCTACGCCCAGGGCCTCGAAGACCTCCTGAACCGACCCCGTTACCTCCGGCCCGGTCCCATCCCCCGGTATTAGAGTGACTGTCTGCGCCACGAAAAACCTCCTTCCCCTGTCTCTTCGCTCTACTCCTACCCTTTTCCTTTGGATCGCACGCAGTATAGCGGTCGCGCCAAGGATCGGCTGAGGCGAAACTTCATGACGATCGATCCACGTTCGACGGCCACGTGACCGGGCACACAGAACCAAGACACTCATTCTTGAGTGTCTAATTGCGAAGCTCGATCCTCCGAGCCTCGCCGTCGAGATTGCCTTCTAAAATTGTTGCTGCTGAGACCCGAAGAACAGGGCAGCGCCTATCAGGGCAGCCAATATAAACGCGATAAGAAGGATCACTGCTACCGGGATCAGAACAACGAGCGCAGCCTTGCCCGTGATCGTGGCATGCACCTCTCGAACGCCAAATATCAGTAGGACGACACCGTATATGGGGCCAACTATCCACCCAATTACTGGTATCCAACTTATGAGCTGGTAGACCCAAGAATAAGAAACAACCCTGAAGGTCGCTTCGAACCCGGCGTTGGCAGGCCTTACAAAGAGCAGCACGAGCAAGTGCAAGATGCCAGCTCCTATAAGTAAACCTATCGCCGCATATATAGGCGTAAGAATAAGGTTGACTATGAAGCCCCCAATGCCTCCCGCGAATGCCTCACCGGTATCCCCCGGGCTAGCGAGAAGCGGAGCAAAGATTAATCCGAGTATGCCGCTAAGCAGTGCGGAGATCAGGGCGCATATCAACGCGAAGATCGCCGGGTTTATAAAGTCTCCTTGCCGGGCTATGCTACGGAAGAAACCTACCGGGTTGAGAACCACGCTCTGCACAGTTCTTACGAAGCTGCCAACGGGGTCTTGTAGGTTAAACTCCCCTCCCCCGCTCGCCGCCGGTCGCTGCGGAGATCCGCTCGCTTCTCCACCATAGAGTGGCCGCGAGTGATCTTCCGGCCTCCCCGAACCGCCTCCCGTGTTGAAATCCACCCGTCTCTCCTCCCTTGAAACTTTTGCAACCTAAAGAATAACTACATACCGGTTCGGGCGCAACACCCGGTCGAAGATACGGACACAAGAGAAGGAACGCCGCCCATTCGAGGGTTGCTGTAGAATGCAGGTACGAAGCGTTTTAGGGGAGAGCGGGAAGGGCTTGTTGTGTCTTCCACGATAGAGACGTTGGAGCGCGAGTTGGGGGAAGCCCAGCTCGAGTGCGAGAAGCAGCAGAGGGCGGTGATCCGGGCTGAGAACGCCCACGAGGCCGCCTGCGGTGCCCGCGACGACGCATGGGCGGAGTCCGAAGGTTTCGGTACGGATGCGGAGGTCGAGTGGCTCGCCACGCTCGTCTACGAGCGCCGCAGAGAGCTCTACGAGGCAATAGACCGCCTCAAAGCGGCAGAAGGCAAAGAACGCAGGATCAAGAGCCGTCTCATGTACGTCCTGCCCGCCGAACGCCGCCGCTATCTCTCCGGAGCCGTAGACGAGGAGTTCGAGGAGTTCCTCAGAGCCGCCGAGTCGGCCTACGGCGACAGCTCGGGAATCAAGGTCTCTGTCATCACCGAGAAGCCGGGGGAGCTAGACCTCAGGGGCGACGCAACCTGGCGCGCTCTGGAGCGTCTCTACTCGGGCACTCTGCGGCGGTGGGTGGAGATACGAGCGTCGGGGGTCCCAGGCGACCTCGAAAAGGCTGGGGCGATGGCCCTCCAGATCGCCTACTACGCGGGCGGACACATCCCGCGCCTCTTCGTCGCGGGTGAGGAAATCCGCGTGGAAGGCCTCCAGATCGAGGGGGGCAGAAGAGAAGATTGGAGACATCTCGCGAAGTTCGACGGCCCCAGAGGAAGGCTCGCGCTCGCCAGGATCACCGCCAGGCGCTACCTCGACGAGGGTACGGTGGCGCGCCTGGGCAAAAATCCCCGAGCACTCGAGCAGGTAGCCGAGATCGCACGACTCTACCAGACCATGAGCCTTACCGGGGATGAGATCCGCTGGCGTCTCGAACAGCTGATCTCTCTGCGCCTCGAAGTCCTCGAAGCGGTCTACGACCTCACCGGCGACCGGCGCCGCTTCTCCTTTTACGAGATAGCCCGCGCCGCCCGCCTTCTCGACGGTCACTTCCCCGACTCCGGAGTCGCCGCCGACGCCCTCGTGCGCGCCGTTAACCGCGCCCTGGAGACCGGCGTCCCCCTCGTAGACGTCGCCTACCTAAGCGTTACCTCGGGCGAAGGTTTTTAGCCGTCTCAGTCGCCAGCCGTCGGCACTCAAGTATTAGCTTTTCGGCTTCGGCGTCCGCCTTCATGGTGGACGTTTTAGACATACGGAAGCAGTCGCAAGAGTTTGGTTTTAGCCAGACGGGGCGTCTGTGCCAGTCCGCATCGGGAGCCGACGAGTTGAAAATGGCGACCAGCTATCCATCCGAGAGGTCGTGCTCGGGGACTGATAAGTTGTAAGGGCGGGCTGGCCTCTCGGCGAGCACACGCACCTTGTAGACGTAGTCCGGGACGAACTCGCCGCGGCGGACTTCGAGTATCTCGACGGGCTGTCCTGTGGCCTTAAGGGCGGCTCTCCCACCCACCGCGTAGCGGGCCGGGCGGCTACGATCTACCATCTCTTCGTATCTCCTTCTCGCGTGATCAACTCGTCCGCTGCGGTGGCGTCGCGCGGGGTAAAAGTATAATGGGCCGCTGTCCGATACCGTAGGTAGCGTAACAAGCTAATCTGAGAGGCGGGTGAGGGATGGCGGAACACGCGGATTTGATCGTGGTGGGGGCGGGTCCCGGCGGGTCTGCGACGGCGTATTATGCAGCGAGGTCCGGTCTTGAGGTGCTGCTCCTCGACCGTCAGGAGTTCCCGCGCGACAAGCCCTGCGGCGACGGCCTGATGCCTCACGCGGCCGAGGAGGTTTCGCTGATGGGGCTCGGTGACTGGTTGGACGAGCCTCACCACGGCAAGTTCTCGGGCTTCTCCATCTACACCCAGACCGCCTATCTCCGACAGAGGGTCCCCCCCACCCTCCACGGCCCCCACGGCTACGTCGTCGCTCGCGAGGAGACCGACGCCCGCCTCGCAGAGCGCGCGAAAGAGGCAGGAGCGGACCTGCGGACCGGCGTACGCGCCGCCGAACTCCTCCGCTCGCCAGCGGGTAACGTCACCGGCGTCGAGGCAGCCTCGGACGGAGAGACGCTTCACTACGAGGCCCCTCTCGTAGTCGCCGCCGACGGCGTGGGTGGCTTCGCCGGCGAGGGCATCAAGGCGCACCAGAACTCCGTGGCGAGGAGGCAATACTTCAAGAACGTCTCCGGGCCAAACAAGCAGGATTTGCACATCTTTATCACAAAGGACATGAACGAGCACGGGGCCGGCTACGGATGGGTCTTCTACTTCGGAGACGGGCGGGCCAACGTAGGGGCCGGCGTCTCGACGAAGACGCTGCAGAGCTCGGGCCGTAACCTTAAAGACTTCTTCGACCGCTTCCTCGAAGAGCCTGCGCTGGCCGGGTGGCTCGAAGAGGCGGAGCCCGAAGGACCGGCGAAGAGTTGGTCACTGAAGATGGGCATGTGGGGCGCTAAGCGCTACGCGCAGGGCCTCATGACAGTGGGGGATGCGGCCAGCATGGTCCACCCTATAAGCGGCGAGGGCGTAGGCTACGCGATAGAGTCCGGCCGCCTCGCCGCCGCGTGGGCGCACGAGGCCCGTGCGAAACGCGACTACTCCGCCTCTGTCCTGGCCGGCTACGGACGACAGCTCCGGCGCAAGCGGGCCAGGGAACACCTCTCCGGCTACGCCCTCACGAACCTGGTCCCGAACCTGGGCATGATGGAGCCGCTCTTTAAAGCCTGCGAAAAAGACTCCGAAGCCCGGCGCACCCTCATCGAAGGCTTTACCGGCGACGCGCCCGTCTACAGCCTCCTGAAGCACCCGTCGGCCCTCGGACAGGCGGTCAAGACCGCTTT
>JADDPM010000162.1 GCA_016781885.1 Rubrobacter sp. | reverse complement strand
ACCGCCTCAGAACCCCTTTTCAGACGGTTTCTAAGCGCAACCGCACTAATCGCTTTCTATGGGACTTTGCCTGAGGAGGCTAGTGGTGCACTCGCCGTTGCCTTGATCCTCTCGGCCGTCGGGGTCGTCGGCCTTCTCGGTATGGGGCGTCTCCGGTGGCTGATCAAAAAGGTCTTGCCCAGGGGGCTGCACGCTTTTTACGGACGATTCGAGCACGGCACTATCACCTCGTTTCGTCGAAGGGTTCCGCTGCTCGTCGCCTACTCCACGGTCGCTTGGGCCATCGAGGGCTTGACGTTGTATCTCACCGCCGCCGCTGTGGACGCCCAGGTCTCTGTTTCGGGCGCTCTCCTGGTCGCGCTCATCGCCTCGCTGCTGACGACGGTGCCCTTTACGCCGGCGGGGTTGGGCTTCACCGAAACGGGCACGGTGCTCATGCTGCAGTGGCTGGGGCTCGACACGAGCTCCGCCGTCGTCGCCGCCCTGCTATTCCGGGTCATCAACTACTGGAGCATCGTCGCGCTAGGCGTTGCCCTCTGCATCTTCAACAGTGCCGCCGGAACACAGGCGGCCCCCGATCAAGGAAAGGAGCAATAATGGTCAGAAGATCAACGCGGCAGGGCCACGCGTTACCGTACCGGCAGGTCACCATCGAGGTGGTCGTCCCCGTACACAACGAGGAGGCCGCCCTGCCGCAAAGCATCCCCAGACTCTGCAGCTACCTGGAGACCTACTTCCCCTACCGCTGGTCGGTGGTGATCGCCGATAACGCCTCTACAGACAGTACCCTGGCCGTCGCGCGAGAGCTCGCCGCCGATAAGCGCGTGTCCGTGCTGCACCTGAAACAGAAGGGACGCGGGCGGGCGCTCAAGGCTGCCTGGCTCGCCTCGGAGGCCGACGTCGTCACCTACATGGACGTCGACCTTTCGACCAACCTGTGGGCCTTCTTGCCGCTGGTCGCGCCTCTGGCCAGCGGGCACAGCGACCTGGCCATCGGCTCGCGCCTCTTGAAGGGGGCGATGGTGACGCGGCAGTGGAAACGCGAGGCGATCTCGCGTTGCTACAACCTGCTGATCAAACTTCTCTTCCGCAATCGCTTCTCCGACGCCCAGTGTGGCTTCAAGGCGGTCAAGGGCTCGGTGGCGCGAGGGTTACTGCCGAGGGTAGAGGACGACGAATGGTTCTTCGACACCGAGCTGTTGCTCCTGGCGGAGGAGCGCGGCCTGCGCATCCACGAGGTGCCGGTCGACTGGATCGAGGACCTCGACAGCCGGGTCGAGATCTTCTCCACCGCCCTTAAAGACGTAAGGGGATTACTCAGGGTAAGGGCGCAGAGGCTGCTTCGTCAGCTGTTCGGACATTGGTCTCCCGCCCCAAACTCGACTCTCCGCGCTCACCCTCGCTTCGTTCGCCTTGCCCCGTCAAGCCCGGAGGCTCATAGAACACTCCCGAGACAAGATAGGTCAAGCGCATGAAGGCTATGGTCCTGGCGGCTGGTAAGGGTACCAGGCTCTATCCCCTTACGGGCGAGATCCCGAAACCGATGGTCCCGGTCGCGGGCAAGCCGGTACTACAGCACATCTTCGAGCTTCTGGCGGGGGCGGGCGTGGAAGAGACGTACGCCAACGTACATCACCTGGCCGAGGTCATCCTGGCCTCCTACGGAGAGAGATACAGGGTGGGCGAGATGATGGTCAAGACCCTGCCTGAGGACGAACTCATGGGAACGGCGGGAGGGGTTAAGCGGCTCGCCGGCTGCTTTGACGAGACCTTCGTCGTGATTATGGGCGATGCTCTCACCGATGTGGACCTGCGGGAGCTCGTCGTCTTCCATAAGGAGAGTGAGGCCCTGGTAACGCTGGCGCTCGCGCGTGTCGCCGACGTCTCACGATACGGGGTAGTCGAACAAGACTCAGAGAAGAACATACTGGGCTTCCGGGAGAAACCCTCTCGTCGTGAGACTACGAGCAACCTGGCCAACGCCGGCATCTACATCCTCGAGCCCGAGGTACTCGGTTATATCCCCGAGAACACGTTCTTCGACTTCGCAAGGGATGTCTTTCCCCGCTTGCTCGAAGCTGGAGAGAGGATCGCGGGGTACGAGGGCGACTTCTACTGGTCGGACGTCGGCACGCTGGAGACCTACCGCACGGCGCAGGTCGACGCACTCTCGGGGAAGGTCCGGTTACAGATTCCCGGGGAGCGACGAGGCAAGAGCCTCTGGGTCGGACGACACGCCCATCTTCACCCCACCGCTATCTTTGGAGGCAGGGTAGTGCTCGGGCAAGACGTCATGATCGGAAGGGGAGCTACCGTGACCGGGGATACCACCATCGGAAGAGGCTGCCGGGTGCGGCCCCGGGCCACCATCAAGAGGAGCATCCTGCTCCCCGGATCCTGCGTGGGGTACGAGGCCTACGTCGACGATTGCATCATCGGACCCGGCTATACCGTGGGACCGGGAGAGCAGATCAGGAGCGGAACATTCACCCGCGGGACGTCTTCGCGGGACGGGGAGAGCCCCCTACCGGCATGGTCCAGGTCGAGGATCGGAGCAGGAGGTGGCGATGCGCTGCAAGCTTCTTGAGCCGCCTGGTCTTCGGGCGGCTGCCACACCCCTGGCAGTGGCATGGCGACGGGTTGGAACACTCGCGCGAGTGATCTGGGCTCCAACGTTACTCGGGGCGGACTTAGGAGCCCGGGGAGAGTGGTGAAGCGTCGTCGCCCCGCCAATCACCCTTTTGGTGGCGATAGATCCACCCTTCGGAGGACGTATGTCTGGAGCTTGCCTGAGAAGCTTTATCCAGGTTTATAAACCCTTTAGAGAAGGAGAAAGATCGTGAAGAAGTTGATCCTGCTAATGGCGATGCTGGCAATGACGCTGGCAGCCGCGGTCCCTGCCCTGGCGCAGAGTACCCCTAGCGGCTCGGCCTCCGGCAGCGCAGACCAATCGGCTCAAAGTTCGACGGACGCCACCAACAGCATCCGGGGAACGATCACGAGCATCTCGGGCTCCGTGGTGCTCGTCGAGGAGGACCCCGCCGACGAGTCGGGCTCTGCCAAAGGCACCTTTACCGTCACCGACGAGACGCAGATCTACGAGCGGCAGGATGATAAACAAGTCGCGGTCACGTTTGAGAACCTGAAAGTCGGCCAGACGGTATTGGCCACATACGCGGGGGCTGTCGCCGAGTCCTACCCCATGCAAGGTGAGGCTGAGAGCATCGTGATTCTGGAGGAGTCCTCCGGTGACGACGATCCTCGTTGCCTGCTCCCCGAGGGGTGCGACACGGGTGGCGAGGTCGTGGCGACCGCGGTGGTCAAGAAGACGGAAGCGACCTCCTACCAGTACGGTACCCACGTCCTGGTCGACGGGGACACGGGCGAGACCATCTACGCCCTCATGAGCGAGCGCGTAGACCTCGACGCCTACGACGGTGCGCTGGTCACCATCTACGGGACCTACGTGGCCGGCTACGAGAACGGCTTAGACGGCGGGCCTCCCCTCGTCGAGGTCGACCGGGTAGAGACGGCGCCCGACGGAGGTAAGGAGACCGTTACCGCCTACTTCGAGCTTACTGTCGAGGGTGAGCCCCCGTCTGGGACTACGTTCTTTGGGGAGGCTGGCCTTGGGACCAGGGGCGAGTCGGTGCAGCTCACCGATCCGGACGGCGACGGGGTCTACACCGGCTCCCTGAAGGTCGAGCGGGGCACGCAGCGCGGGGTCTGGATAGAGCAGGGAACGGGCCGCGTGATCAAGGACTTCGGGCTGGTGACGTTCGACGAGGACAAGACCTTCTCAGCCAGCATCTCGTTCGAGGACGGCGGCTCCGGTGACGATGACTCTGACGGTGGGGACTCCGGCGACGGCTACAAGACTGATGGCACGAAGGCCAAGGAGCTACCGAAGACGGGCGGCGCCGTCCTGACGTTTCTCGGCTTGGGTGCTCTACTCGTCGCCGGCGGGCTGTTGACCCGTAGGTATCTGCCTTGATGGAAGGACTCTACGCTACGTCAAGTGGTGGGTTCTTCTCAGTTCTTCGAGACGAGAGTAGATCTCGACCCGGTCACCCAAGCCGGTGGAACCTGATGTACGGGAAGCCGGGCATGATCCGTTTAGCGATCGTGCCCGGCTACAGGGAGATTAGAGAGAAGGTGTGATAAGGGATGCTGATTCATACGGAGCGTCTAGCAGCCCGGGGCCCGGAGACGCCGGAGCTTTTGGCGAAGTACC
>JADDPM010000060.1 GCA_016781885.1 Rubrobacter sp. | reverse complement strand
AGGGAGGAAGCGCACGACGATCATATCCGTCAGCGGTTTCGGGGTAATAACGGGGCTCATGGCTCTGCTGCCGGGCTACCAGCAGTGGGGCTTAGCGGCGGTGATCCTCCTGATCGTACTGCGCCTGGTGGATGGTGTGTTCCTCGGCGGGGAGTACACCTCGGCGAACCCGCTGGCGATGGAGTACTCCCCCAAGGAGAAGCGTGGCTTCTACAGCGCGTTCATTATGAGCGGCTACCCGCTAGCTTACGCTGCGATCTCCCTGATCACGATGGGCCTGCTCTTCTGGCTGCCGGCCGGCGATATAAACTCGCCCTACGTGCAGTGGGGCTGGAGGATACCTTTCGTCATCGGATCTCTCCTTGCCTTCGCCCTCGTTTTCTACTATGTATACCTGGTGGATGAGTCGGAGATCTTCCAAGAGAGCGGGGGAGGCGGATCTCCCCTAAGACAGTTGTTCACCGAGCGGGAAAACCTGTTGAGCTTCCTGCAGGTCTTCGTGCTCATGACCGGCTTCTGGTTGACGCTGCAAACGGTCGCGGCGATCCTCCCCGGCCTTCTCGGCAGCCAGGTCGGTCTCTCCAAGACGAACACCACGATAACGCTCGTCATCTCTAACGTCGTGCTGGTCGGAGGCTACATCGCCTCCGGGGTGATTAGCCAGCGCGTGGGACGCCGGGCCTTCCTGATCACGTACGGCCTCGTCGCGGTGGTGGGCGGCACCTTCCTCTACTACTTGCTCTTGAGCGCGCCGCCGCAGAACCTTTTCCTGGTCATCCTGCTGACGACGGCGATCACGCTCCTGGTCGTCTCGTGCTGGGGCATAACGACCGCCTACATCAACGAGCGCTTCCAGACCGGCATCCGGGCTTCGGCCTTCGGCATCGGCTACAGCCTCGCGGTGGTCCTCCCCGCCTTGTATGCCTACTACCAGGCGGGTCTGGCAACCTTCATGCCCTTCGAGTACACAGTGCTGGTCCTCCTGGTGATAGGCGCCCTCCTGATGGTCGCAGGGGCGGTGTGGGGGCCCGAGACCAAGGACGTAGACTTCGCGGCAGACGTAGATACCTCTCCGGCCACCGAGCGCGACGGCGCAGAGGATGTTGCGGGGGGCCGACGGAAGACTCCCGGTACGGATCGCCCTCTCGGCAGTTCCTAGAAGTATTCAGGATTGTCCGAGCGGCGCGAGGAGAACGCCCGCGGTCACGATCAGGGTGTTCTCCTCGCGCTCTAGCAGGTTGCGCGTGAAGAGTGCGAAGGATCAGCCAGCGAATGATTGTAGACCCAACGCTGGAGTGGTTAGTTCCTGCTTGACGAGTTTCTGACGGAAGAGGAACGCGACATCCGCAACCGTCATACCAGGTTCGAGAGGGCTCTTTGATCCTGGGTAACCGCGCTGGTCGGAAGGTTCTGCTATTCGTGAGTGATCTACAGGAGGGGTGATGAAATGACCGAGGGGATGCGCATCTTCGACCTGGAACAGCCGCGTACTGCGGATATGCCCATCCATCCCGCGCACCAGCAAGCCGGATATTCCTACCTGCTCCATCGCCACCACGAGGACGAGTACGACCCCGACGAGAAGGGGCCGCGCAGCGGCGCGGCCGGTCTCATAATCTGTGGCGAGCACACCGGCACCCACATAGACGCCCTCTGCCACCAGGCGGAAGATCTCAAGCTTTTCGGCGATGTTTCCGTTGGCGGAACGGTCCAAAGCTCGCGGGGCTTCACACGGCTCGCCGTCGAGGAGATACCGCCCATCCTCGCCCCCGGCGTCCTCCTCGATGCCGCCTCAAAGGAAGGCGTCAACTCCCTTGAGCCCGGCTACGCCGTCACCGCCGAAGATCTCGAAGCCTGCTGCGAAGAGCAGGGTGTCGCTGTAGAGCCCGGCGATGTCGTGCTCGTGCGGACCGGGAACGGTGGTCTCTGGGACGAAACGGAGCGATACCTCGCTGGTCCGGGGATGGGCTCGAGCGCATCCTACTGGCTCGGGGAGCGGGGTGTTGTGGCGGTGGGAGCGGATAACATGGCGTGGGACGTGCCGGGGCTAAAGGACCCCGAGCTCGGGTGTACGTTGCCGGGACACCTGATCCTGCTGGTAAGGCGCGGCATCTACATCATAGAGAACCTGAACCTCGAAGAGCTCGCCGCCGCCGGTCGCCACCGCTTCGACTTCGTCTGCACGCCCTTAAAACTCGTCGGCGCTACCGGATCTCCCGTCCGTCCCCTCGCCATCGTCCCCGAAGGAGAAAGTTAGCTTCGTCCTGGGGACGCCATGACTTGCAGGCACGCTGGTAGACTCCTGGCGTCAGTGGGCAAGGGCTGTTCAGGAGATAAGGAGGAGTCGAGATGGAGCTTCTGATGCCCGGCCGGTTCGAGAACCCGGGGACGGCCTACGCCTACCAGAGGAGCCTCTTCGAGGAGGTGGCGGCGGGCGTTAGGGGGCCGACTATCTCTATCACACCCTCCTCCCGCCACGTCGGGGTGACGAGGCGCGACACCCTTAGGCTCGGGTTCGACGCAGCCGTCCGGGCGGCGCGTGAGGAGGGCTACCCGGTCCTGGTCAGGGACGCGGGCGGTGGTGCTATCGCCGCCGGGCCCGGGACCTTTGGGTTCTCCATTATCCGGCCCGGCGGGGACGCGCGGCGGAGCGTTAGAGAGAGGTATGACGAGGCCGCCGCCTTGGTGCTGGGAGCCTTCTCGCGGTTGGGCGTCGAAGAGGCGGAGGTCGGCGAGGTGCGCGACGAGTTCTGCCCAGGGGACCACAGCATAAGGGCCGGAGGCTACGAGAAAGGCGCGAAGCTCGTCGGCATCGCCCAGCGGATCACGAAGGGGGCCACGAGCGTCGGGGGCATCGTGCTGGTGTGGGGCGAGGAGGACCTGGTCCGGGTCCTCTCCCGCGTCTACACTACCATGGACCTCCCGATGAGACCCGGCAGCGTCGGCAGCTTGCGCCGCATCGGGAGCAACGCAGAGGTCGAGGACGTAATGACGGCGCTCGCCGAGGAAGCGAAGACCCGGTACGGCGCGCCCCAGGTCCCCCTCGATGAATACACCCTGCAAAAGGCGCGGAAGGAACGCGTGGAGGCCCTGATCCCACCACCCGCCTGGTAGCGGCGTGCAGCGGGGCTGAATCCCTGGTACATCGCCGGTTAGACCCTCTCGTATCGGCGGTCGAATGGCCAACCGCTGCGCGTATCGCTGTGAGGGGTTCGTGTACGGGAGCTGGAGCAATGCATGCTACAATTGCAGAGATATGCGAGGGTTGCTTATGTATATCGAGGTTCCGGTGTGGTGTCGGTAAGCTGGATAGGCGCAGCCCTGATCCTCCTTGCGCTAGTGCTTTTTGCGGTGGACCTCAAGGTGACCGGCCACGGCCTGCCCGCCGCCTGGGGTATTTTGGTCCTCGTCCTGGGCGTCACGATGGTCTCTGGTATAGGCGCTCCTTATCCGTGGGCCTCGTTCGTGATTCTTGTCCTGGTCGTAGTCCTTACGGCGTTACTCTTCGCCGGGGTAGTTGCGTCGGTGTCCGGTACCAGGAGCAGGCCTGTGAAGACCGGGGCGGAGGGGATGGTCGGGGAGGTCGGCGTCGCCAGATCCCCCATCGGTACCGGCTTGCAGGGCTGGGTCTTCGTTCACGGCGAGCGTTGGCGAGCGACCCTTGCAACCGCGCCCGAGGACATGGGTGGGCGCACGATAAAGCCGGGCCAGAGGGTGCAGGTGGTAGGCCTGCGGCACGGAGAGGTCCTTGTGCTCCCCTACGATCCGGCCGCCTCTGAGCGTCTGCTCGAAGATTAGGCCGAGAAACCCCGGGACGCCCGGAGCAGCCTGACTCCCCTTCGCCGTGCCGGAAGGAGCGTGCCGGTGACAACGGTGCCTCGCGTTCCGTTATGCGGCGCCCGTAGCCCCCGACGTACTGCGGGCAGCATAAGATTCTCGATGATGGTTGCGCTACGATAGCTCGCGGGTAGTCCCTGAATACCTGACGCTAGAGTTGTGAGGAGTGCTATGGCGACTTCGAGGAGATGTTTCGGCGGAGGGCCGTGGTCTATGCTGCAAAGCCTGGCGGCGGCGTTTGTGGAGGACCGGAGAGCCTCCGCGGGTAGGGTTGGCGCTTGACGTTCCGCCTCTTGTTTATCGGAGACGTGGTGGGGGAGGCGGGCTGCGCTGTGGTCCGCAAACTCGTCCCCTCCCTGCGCGGGGAGCTTGGGCTCGATGCCGTCGTCGTCAACGGTGAGAACTCCGCGCCAAGCGGCCGGGGGATAACGCCGGACTCCGGCTCGGACCTGCTCTCGGTAGCGGACTTCGTGACTCTGGGAAACCATGCGTACGATGCCGGGGAAGGCGGAAGGTTCCTGGATCAGGAGCCGCGGATCGTACGACCGGCGAACTTCGGGGCGGGGCAGCCGGGATACGGATGGGGGACGTTCGAGGTAGGGGACGTGCTGGTCGGGGTGACCAACGTAATGGGGCGGGTGTTCCTGAACAACACGTCGCGCTCTCCCTTCGCGGCGGCCGACCGGGCGGTCGAGGAGTTGGAAGCGGCCGGGGCGGACCTCGTCCTGGTGGACGTACACGCCGAGGCCACGAGCGAGAAGCAGGCGATGGGCTACCATCTGGCCGGAAAGGTCCAGGCCGTCGTCGGGACCCACACTCACGTCCCGACCGCCGACCTACGTGTGCTGACAGGCGGCACGGCCTACGCGACCGACGTAGGTATGACCGGCGACCCGGAGAGCATCATAGGCTTCGACAGGGAGGACTTCATGAGGCTCTTCCTCGGCAGGCCGTCGCGTATCGGGGTGTCGAGAGGTCTGGCCGCGCTCAACGCCGTCGTGATCGAGATGAACGTCGAGAGCCGCCAGGCGACGAGTATCGAGCGGGTGTACAGGGAGCCTGTGTAGGGCGGTTTCCCTGCTCGTCTAGACTCTGGTATAGACGCGCCGCCGGTCTACCCGGTGCACAGGGTTTCGGCTTGAGTTGGCGACGCGCAGGGGCTATCCTCGACGCGGCTGTCGAGAAGGTTCGGAAGGAGGGGCGTTATGAAGATGTTGTACATAGTCACCAAGGGGAAGGACGACGCGACGCTGGCCTCGGTCCCGCTGCACATCGCGGCCAACGGGTCGTTGGAGATCGGCCAGGAGGTCTCCGTGGTCCTCGCGGGAGACGCGACGGACCTCATAGTCGGGGAGAACGTTGGGCAACTGGAGGGTCTCGGCGTGCCTCCCATGCGCGAGCTAGTCGGGAAGCTGCGCGAGCATGAGGTTCCCGTCTACGTCTGAAAGGGTTGCGCGGTCGCCCGGGGGGCGACGGAGGAGAGCCTTGGAGCCGTTGGCGGAACGTGGGCCGCGCCGCCCGACGTAGCGAGGCTGTGCGCCGAGGCCGACAAGGTGGTCACCTTCTAAAACGCGGGCCGGCCCCGGTTATAATCGCGCCCGGATCTTGTGCTACACGGAAAGAGAGAGCGTGATATATAACAAACTGACGCTTGGCATTCCTCCGCTGATGATCGCGGTGGGCATGGCGTTTCTCCTGTTGGTCGTCATATTCGTAGCCGGGTGCGGAGAGGAAGAGGCTTCCGATCCCGCCGCCGGGGAGGCGACCGGACAAGAAGCAGAGAGGCAGGTAACGGTCCCCGAGGAGACGGAGCCCGAAGATGAGTCGGTGGCCTCCGTCGAGGAGCCCGTCACCGTGGGGGACGTTCAGTGGACCGTAATCGAGGCCCAGCAGCTCGACAGGATCGTCTCGCGCATGGGCAGCGAGGAGGGGAGCTTTGTCGTTGTGGACGTCGCCCTGCAGAACAACTCAAACCAGGACGTGACGCTCGCCACCCCGTTCATGACGCTGGTGGATGGCGAGGGGCGTGAGTTCGAGGCCGACCAGGAGAGGAACTTCACGCACCTCGATCCCGAGAAGAACATGTTCGTGGATCATATAGATCCTGGCTCGACCAAAGAGGGCAGGGTCATCTTCACCGTGGCGCCGGACTCCTCGGAGATAATGCTGAAGGTGGGTGAGGGCAGGTTCGCCTCGGACGAGACCGGTTACATAGACCTGGGGCTATAAAGAGGTCAGCATCTCAACTCGTTGACAGCTTTGGCTTCAATGCCGCCGGGGCACGCGGAATGTTCGATCTCCCCTGACCGGCTCCCTCGTCGAGCGAGCCAGCCTGCTGATAACGACTAGTCTTTTTTGTTCCAGTTGGTGGTGTTGCTCATGTCCAGCCAGCCCGAGCCCCGTGGTTCGGCGGTCTCGTGCTCCAGATCCTCCGGGACGGGCGGGTTGTAGCTGTAGGTGGTCTCGTAGAGGGTATCGTCCTCTACGACCTCTCCATCCTCTATGACCTTTTTGTAGGTGGCCCACTTGATACCCTTCTGGAGGTCCTCCTCGATCTTTTTGGAGTCCATGTTCACCACCCTGTTGCTCGGCTCCTCCCCGAAGATCTGGGCGATGAGAAAGCCGTCCTCGTTGACGTACTCCCGGATCATGATGTTGCCGTCCGTCGTGTTCTTGAACCTCATATCCAGGGAATCGACCCCTTTGCCGCCGAACCAGACCGTCGCGTCGAAGCCGGGACGGATGTAAGGCAACTCGGCGTAGTGCGGGTTGCGCTCCACAATCTCCAGCCCCGCGTAGTGGGCCGCCATGTACAGCGTTGAGGAGACTTGGCAGAGTCCCCCGCCTATCTCGTAGTCCACGCCGCCGTTCGCGAAGACCTTCGCTGGCTCGTAGTCGAGCGACTGTAGAGCGGAGAGAGCCGAAAACTCCTCACCCGGTTTCAGGATCGTCTTGTCTATGGCCTCGGCGGATATCTTGAGGTTGGCCTGCCTGCCCTCGTCCGGGTCCCACGCATAGTCCGTAAAGAACTCCCCGAGGAGCACCGTGGGCTCGGACACCCCGGCCTCTTCCGCCGGAGCTGCCTCCGAAGCGGAGGGCTCTGAAGCGGAGATGGTCTCGGCGAGCGCGACCTCGTTGTTCAAGTCGGCGAGGGCCTGATCGAGGTTCGCCAGCGTAGCCTCTTGGTCTACGGTGTTCATCCCCTCCAACGCGCCCCGGACGGCCTCTTCGTCATATCCGACCTCGGCGTCCACCCGGACCTCTCCGGTGTAAGAAGCGAGCAGGTCGGAGGCGCGCTGTAGCGGGCCGCCGCTACGGCTGACGGAGTAAGCCTCTCTCACGCTCGCGGCGGAGTCCACGTCTACGCCGAGTTCCTCGCCGCTCATGGAGAACTCCTCGCCGGCGCCGGTGAAGGTGATCTCCTCGAATGTCTCGGAGGCACGGTTGTCGATTGACTCGCGGGCCTCGCCCCGGGTCTGGCCGCCGACCTCGACATCTCCCACATAGACGCCATCGCAGATCTCACCCTCGCCAGCGAACAACAGGTTGGCGGCAGCCGTCAGGATCAGCAGCATGAACCCCGCCGCCGCACCCGCCAAGATCAGGCGACGCTTGCGATAGCGGTTGTTGAGGTAAGCCTTTTTCTGCTTGGCACCCGCCATCCTGCGGTCACGCCTCCGGGCGACGTTGGCTTCGCTTTCCTCTTTGTATATCTCTCTCAAGTTTGCTCGCCCCTCCAAGAGCACCGGCTCTCTCGACCCTCATAGGCCACTCGTCGCCAGACCCTATTGTCTTCTAGAGCGTAGTAACTTTCAACATCTTCGCCGATCTTAACAAATTGCGGGGGACAAACCAGCATATGGGGAGAGAGATAATCCTATCTCTCCACGGGCGGTAGCTCACGGCGTCTGGTGTAAGCTGTATGGGCTGGGGTATCCGGCGCGGCATGATTGGAAGGTTTGTGTTGATGCTCTCGGATCGGCGTTTCTCGGTCCCGGCGTTCGTGCTCCTGGTGGTGTTCTGGGGGTCTGCATTCGCCGTCATAAAAGTGGGCCTGGGGTATTCCCCGCCGGTATTGTTCGCCGGAACCCGCACATTGTTGTGTGGAGCGGTGATGACGCTCGCGGCGCTCGTATGGGGCGGGAAGCCGAACCTGGGGCGGGACTGGCCGGTCTACCTGCTGCTCGCGGCGTTCAACGTGGTGCTTTTTATGGGTTTGCAGACTTTCACTATCTTGTACATGCCCTCCGGATCGGCGGCGGTGGTGATCTACTTGCAACCCATCCTCGTGGGCCTGCTCGCCTTCCTGATGCTCGACGAGCCACTCTCGGCGGCGAAGATTGCGGGCCTAGCCTTGGGCTTCTCCGGTGTCTTCGCTGTCAGCGCGGGTAGCTTCTCCGAAGCCTCGCTCGGGACACCGTTAGGGGTTGTGTTCGGCCTGGGCTCGGCCCTCTCCTGGGCTCTGGGCACGGTCTTCTTCAAGAGGTACGGGGAGCGGCTCTCGATGTTATGGGCGGTCGCCGTACCCTTCCTGCTCGGGGGAATTATTTTGACAGCTCTAGGACTCGCCCTGGAGTCCTTCTCGGAGATGACCTGGAACCGCACCTTCGTCGCGAGCTGGCTCTACTCGGGGCTCATAGGTACGGCGCTGGCCTGGGCGCTCTGGCTCGGCCTCGTGCGTGCCGGCGAGGCGAGCCGGGTCGCCGCCTACGTCTTCTTCGTCCCCCTGTTCTCCGTCCTCCTGGGAGCGTTTTTCCTCGACGAGGCTCTTAGCCTACTCCTCCTGCTTGGCGCCGCTCTCGTCGTCACCGGCATCTATCTAGTCAACAAGCGGTCAGCCGCCAGTAGCCAGCCGTCAGCTAAAGGTAAGGAGTAAGAGATTGCCCGCCGCGGTTTGGTTCATGCAGTCGGTGCCAGTTATCGGTCCATCCGGGCGGCGGTGGAGTCTTGCGGCACGATGACGCGGAGAGCGTTTGCGGCGACGGAGAAACGTTGGGGGGTCCGGGCGACGAGCTCGCCGTCGACGTTGATCGGGAGCTCCGGCTCCGTCGTGAGGATAACTTTGGGGCTGCGGAAGTGGTCCACGCTCGCGTTCTTTACGAAGTCGCCGCTCTTCAAGTACCGGGCGACACCCAAGAGGTCGCGCCTGCGCCCGAGCTTTATGGCGTAGATGTCTAAAGCTCTGTCGTCTATCCCGGAGCCGGGGGCGACGACCATCCCCCCGCCGTAGAATCGCCCGTTGCCGACGGCCACCTGCAACAACCGGCCGTACTCCACCGGCTCGTGGTCCCTTTCGGGGAAGGAGAGCCGGGCGACGAAGGGCTCGTGCTTGAAGAACGCCGTCATCGCCGCCACGGGGTACGCGAGCGGCCCTATGCTCTTCTTCAGCCGGGGTGAGAGGGAGCGGGTGGCCTCCACGCTGAGTCCCACCGAGGCGACGTTCACGTAGTAGTTGTCCCCCACGAGTCCGAGGTCCACGTCCACCACCTTGCCCTGGGCGATGGCAGCGCAGGCTGCTTCCAGGGAGGAGGGTATCTCCAGGGTGCGCGCGAAGTCGTTCGCGGTGCCCAGAGGCAGGAGGCCCAGAGTAGAGTTGTGATTGGCGAGGAAGTCCACCGCCGAGGAGACCGAGCCGTCCCCGCCACCGAGGATTATGGGATCATGGCCCCCTGTTACAGCCTCGTGGACCGTCTCCGCCAGCCGCGCCGGGTCCGAGAGGGCGAAGCTCGCCCCGATCCTTACGCCCATTGAGGTGAGTAGCTCTAACGCTCTCTCGAAGGCTTTCTCTCCGGTGCGCGAGCGCGCGTTCACTATGAGGGCCGCGCCTTCCACACAACGATTGTACCGCCGAACTCAGGCGACGGACGGTTTGACGACTTGCAGGTAGGTTTGCAAGGGTTTTCTGGTGGAGACCGCAAAAGGAAGCAGAGGCGGCGGTAGCGGAATCCGCCGGGTTTGCAAGGGTTCTCTGGTGGAGACCGCAACCATACAGAGAGAGACCGGAGGAGCACCATGACCAGGCCGCCCGTACCGCCGTGCGACGAGGAGAGCGCCCGCAAGAAAGTAAAGGCCGCAGAGGACGCCTGGAACACGCGCGACGCGAAGAAGGTGGCCCAGGCGTGCACGGAGGACTCCGAGTGGCGCAACCGCGACGAGTTCTTCGAGGGACGTGAGGAGATCGTCGCGTTCCTCAAGCGCAAGTGGGAGTGCGAGTTGGACTACAGGCTGATGAAGGAGTTATGATGCTACCAGGGCAACCGTATCTCGGTGCGCTTCGAGTACGAGTCGCACGACGCCGACGGACGTGGTGGCGCAGCCATACCTACCCCCGGTTTGCAACGCGCCTCCGCGTCTCCGCCGCCGCGGGTCGCGAGCCGGAGGTCGTGTTGGCCCTGGCCTAGCCGTTGCGCGCTCTTGTCGTAGAAACCGTAAGGAGGAACAACATATGCAGCAGAGTGGCGAGAACCGGGAGGTCAGGGCTCCGGTGCCTCCGTTCAACGAGGAGACCGCCCGGCAGAAGGTCAAGGCGGCCCAGGACGGCTGGAACACCCGCGAGCCCGAGAAGGTGACGTTAGCGTACACGCCGGACTCGAAGTGGCGCAACCGCGACGAGTTTTTCGAGGGGCGTGAGGAGATCGTCGCGTTCCTGAGGCGCAAGTGGGAGCGCGAGCTGGACTACAGGCTTCAGAAGAACCTCTGGTGCTTCACGGAGAACCGCATCGCGGTCAGGTTCGAGTACGAGTCGCATGACAGGGAGGGCCAGTGGTGGCGCTCTCACGGGAATGAGTTGTGGGAGTTCGACGAGAATGGTCTTATGCGCCGGCGCGATGCCTCGATCAACGACTACAAGATAGACGAGTCAGAGCGCAAGTTTCGCTGGACCCGGTGAGACCCGGTGATGAAGAAGTTGCTGCCGGAAGGTGATACAAAGTTACAACATCTTATAGGTTCGCTTCTCCGCCACGCTGGGTGAGGAGCCAGAGGTAGAGTTGGCGCTGGTCTAGCGGTTAGTGAACGTGCACTGCTTACTGGATTGCGTGCAGGTACGCGGCTTCTAGGAAACCGTCGGGAAGAAGTCTTCTCAGAAACTAGGTTTCGGGTTTCCTAAGCTCCAGAGATTCACGTCACCCGTACGGGCTGCTGGAGTCCCTCTCCCGTCTGCGCCCAAAGGACGTATCCAAGCAACATGCAGCCAACTCCGAGCACCACGACAGGTGCTTCAAGGTGGATGAACGCCAAGACCCATACTGGGAGGAGGCCAGCTAGGCCGATGATCAGCGGCAGGGTTCGCCACCGGCCCGGTAGTGCATGCGCTCTCGCGGTGACGATTCCGAGGAACACCAATCCAACAAAGATGGCGAGGCCTGCCGAGAAGTAGGTGACGTTGAAGGGGAAGGGAGTCTGCGGCCCGTCCTCCGCAAAGAAAACGGAGTACGGCGTGTCGACCATGGACAATGCAACGGTCGCGTAGGCCAGGAACCCCCCGATCCTGCCCAGACGCCCCCCGCGTTCCGCTAGCCGGGTATGCAGGCCAAGCAGGCCGAGCGCGAAGAAGAGTTGGGCGGGGATGAATAGGTCGGGGTCCGGGCCACCGAGCATGATGAGGCCGCCCTTCACGACCCACATCACGCCGCCCAGCATGGCAGCTACTCCGCCCACACGGATCAGGCTCGGCGACCTCATCTATAACCTTTTATCATCTAACGCGCGCAGGTTGTTGGGCCGATTCGTCACTGTCGTACCAGAGCGCGTAGCCCACCGCCATCCACGGAATCCCGAAAGGTATGGCTATCAACGCCTGCGAGCTCTGATCGTTGAACCCGAGCATAGCCAAGGAGCCCACGACGAGCAACACCGCAGACCAGCGCGGCAACTCCTCGCCCGCAGGACGGCTATCCCCAAGAGCAGGTAGCCGACGATCAAAGCGAGTATGCCTGGGATGACGAAGAGCGGCATGAACGGGAAGTCGCCGTTGAAGAAGACAGCTTATATCAGGCCACCGATCATCAGCAGCGCGACCCCGAGCGCGCTGACGACCAGACCTGTCCATCCCAACCTTCCGAGGCGACCGGCGTTACTGGCACGGATGGCCAACCCGACCGCTACCGCCACGACGAGAATCAGCGCGAGCATCTGCAAAGCACCGGCCGCGCCTGGGTCCCTCATTTCCTCGAATGCACAGTCGTTCCTAATGCAACCCCGGGGCACCGACGCGATGATGATGGACGCTGCGGCGAACAGCACACTGCCCTGGAGCGCCGCGAGCCCGCTCCAGCGGATAAGGCTTGATGAAGCTGTCATTCGTTGTTACCCTCTTGCTCTCCGTTACGGGGTGTTCCACTCACTCGGGTCAGGCCGAGAGCGGCGTCTCCTCGGAACCGCGCAACTCCGGGACGCCATTTGCGCAGAGCCAACCAGTAGAGCGCGGCGAAAGGGAGCGCGCCGACCAGTGTGTGGTCCAATAGGTGCCACCGGGCCGCAAAGTCCGTACCCCATTCGCCGTAGTCGCACATCCCGGGTAGCCTCTTGCCTCCCAACTCCAGCGCGAAAAGGCAAGGGTTCAACAGATGCGGGACTATCTCGGTGCTGATGAGGAACAGCAACGGCCCGACGAACACCAGCATCCTCCGCCCGCCCAGCGGCCACGCAGGAAGTCCCAGGTACTGGCGAGCAAGCTGGGCCCACCGAGGAGGATCAACATCAGGTAGCCCAGCATCAAGATGATCATGGGAAGATCCCGCACGCCCGGCCCCGGCGTTGCTCCGGCGCTATCGTCAGGCTGCCATATGGTTACCATCACCCCTCCGACGAAGCCAACGGCGATGGAGCCGAGCAGAACCATCCAACCATACCGCGCCAGCCCGTCCGCCAGATGCTGCCAGCCTCCCAACGGAATCACCCGCGCAGGGTTCTCGCTCTCGGCAGCTCGCTGAGTGTTAAGAGCATTACCTACCAAGCTTGGTCACGGTTCTCCGGTGTTTGACTCTAGAGCATGCTGCGTTGATCTCTTTAATCTTGATTTTCAAAACCTTGTTTTTCGGGTAAGACGAGGCGTAACTACCAAGCCGAGCACAAGAAGGAGGCGTATATGCCACAGAGGGTAGAAGGCTCCATAGAGGTAGAAGCCCCTGTAGAAACCGTCTATGGCTACTGGGAGACCCTGGAGAACTTGCCACAGTTCATGTCTAACGTCGAGGAGGTTACCTCCACGGGGCCCGATACTACGCACTGGAGGGTCAAGGGGCCCTTAGGCAGGACGCTGGAGTGGGAGGCCCAAACCACTCAGAAGGAGCGTAACAGCGCCATAGCGTGGAACAGTACCCAAGGAGAGGTCGGCACCTCGGGACAGGTG
>JADDPM010000007.1:24801-27443 GCA_016781885.1 Rubrobacter sp. | reverse complement strand
TTACGCCCTGCGCGTCCGCGAGGAGAAGGACGGCGCCGAAGCTACCTTGAAGTCGCTGGTCTCCGCGGACAGCACCTCGGGCGAGGCCCGGCGGCGTGAGGTCTCCGAGACGTTGAGGAAGGAAGGCGTCGAGTTTCTCCGAAGCTCCAGGGGGCCCGTTGGCAGGCTCTTCCAGGCCTTTGCCGGCGCCCGCGAGCTACGGCCGGTGTTCACGGTCCGCACGCGCCGCCAGACCTTCGACCTCATCCTTGAAAGTGCGATCGGAGAGCTGATAGACGGGCAGGCCAACGGGCACGATGAGGATATTGTCGCGGACGCAGCGGGAGATATCCGCGAGCGCGAAGCGAGGGATGGGGAGGCGAACGGGCCCGGCATGCGCGTCGGGGAGGTCGCGCTCGATTCGTCGGAGATACTGCTCGGAGAGGCGGAGGAGCCGGCTCGTCTATCGCGCGTCGAGATGGAGGTAGAAGGTGAGCCTCACCCGGGCGTCGAGGCGTTCGTCGCTGAGATGCGGGAGGCGCTCGGTCTCAAGCTGGCGCGGGTCTCCAAGTATGGGGCCGGGCTCTTCGCTACGGGCCAGAGCCCGGAGGCGGACTCGGACCTCGGCCCGACCCGCATAGACGCCTCGCTCTCTTTAGGCGAGCTCGCTTTTTCGGTATTGCGGCGGCAGTTCGCGAAGATGCGGGCGCACGAGGCCGGGTCCCGTCTCGGCGAGGACCCCGAGGAGGTCCACGACATGCGGGTGGCGACGCGCCGGATGCGCGCCGCGATCAAGCTGCTCCAGGACGCCCTGCCCGAACGGGCGCGCTGGGTACGGGACGAGTTGAAGACCTTCGCGGGCGCTTTAGGCGACGTACGGGACCTCGACGTGCAACTGGAGCAGATCGAGAAGTGGTCCGAAGGGGCTGATGAGAAGGGTCGTGAGGCGCTTTCGAGGACCGGAAAGGCTCTGGAGAGGCAGCGCGAGAAGGCGCGGGGGCGTCTGATCGAGGCGCTCGACTCGGCCCGCTACGAGCGCCTGGAATCTTCTTTCGCGCACATGCTGAAGTTAGGTCCTACCCGCGAGACCGCCCCTGGCGGAGGCCCGGACCCGCGCTCGAAGGCTGACGAGCCGGTCCTCTCCGCGGGCCCCGCCCTCCTCTCCCACCGCTACCGCAAGTGGAGCAAGCTCGCCGACAGGATCGACGAAGGCTCGGACCCCGAGGACTTTCACAAGTTTCGCAAGGAGGGAAAGCGCCTGCGCTACGCCCTGGAGTTCTTCTCGCAGGTCTACGGCGAGGAGACGACCTCCGAACTGATCAGGCCCCTCAAAACACTCCAGGACGACCTGGGGAGGCACCAGGACACTATCGTCGCCGCCGAGCGGCTGCGCGAGCTCGCCACGGGCGGGCACAGGTTCCCGACGCGTGCGACGTTCGTGATGGGCCTCTACGCCCAGCGCAATCTACACGAGGCAGCGGAGGTGAGGAACAACCTCCGCGGGACCGAAGCCTACCGCGCCGTCGCCGGTGGCAAGGCGTGGAAGGGCTTCGAGAAAGAGATGAAGAAGGCACGCCGCTCCTCGCCCGCCGAGACGGACGCCGGCAAGCCCGGCAAGAAGAAAGAGAAGTAGCAGCAGCAGCGGGGTGGAACTCTATGTAGTAAGGCACGCGGTGGCGCGCAAGCGGGACGCGGACCTCTGGCCGGATGACTCCAAACGCCCGCTCACCCCCGAGGGTGAGGAGCGGTTCCGGCGCGCTGCCAGAGGCATCCTGCGGCTCGTGCCCGAGGTTGACCTGGTCCTGAGTAGCCCTTTCGCCGCGAGCATGGCGAACGGCGGAGCTTCTGGAGGGGCAGGGTTGGCCAGCGCCAGTCTCGTGCGAGGAGCTGGAGCCCGACTACCCGCCCCACAAGGTGGTGGGCGTGCTGGCGGACCACCACCTTGTGGGGTCGGTGGCGGTAGTCGGGCACCGGCCGCGGTTGCACGAGCTCGTCTCGTACCTTCTGACCGGCGATACGGAGGGTGCGAGCGTTCAGATCAAGAAAGGCGGCGTGGTCCGCCTCCAGTTCGAAGGCTACCCCGAGCCCGGCTCCGCTTCCTTGCGCTGGCTCGCTACACCGAAGATCCTGCGTGCGTGCGCTCCGAACCGCCACGGGACCCCGAGGGCTAAAGATACCTGGAAGACCGGTTTCGGATGAGGCTTGGGCGGGGAGGTAGACGGGTATGCTCGTTCACATAGTCGCGGACTACGGACAGGGCGACCTCGCGTTCGCCGAGGTTGTCCAGCGCATAAAGCTACACTTGCCGGACGCCGAGCCGGTCCTGACGCCCGTGCCGCCGTTCTCCACGCTCGCGGCCGGGTTCTGTGTGGCGCAGCTCGGGCTGAACGAGGCGCCGCCCGGCACCATCGTCTACCACAATGTGGCGCCGCGTGAGGACGACGAGGAGGCGCGGGCCGGGAACGAGGGGGAACGCCTCGCGTTCGCGCTCCTGCCGACGGGCGTGCGCGTCGTGGGGGTGAACGCCGGGTACGCCTTCTCGTTCGTGCGCGATGCCGCCGAGGAGTTGCGATGGGCCTCTGTCGGCGCGGAAGGCTCGCAGTTCCGTTCGCGGGACCTCTTCCCCCGCGCCGCCGCCGACATTGCCTCCGGCCGCCCCGACT
>JADDPM010000007.1:0-24783 GCA_016781885.1 Rubrobacter sp. | reverse complement strand
AGTCTTCGAATGTTCCGGAGGCGCCTGTGAACCGGGTCGCCTACGTGGATGGCTACGGCAACCTGAAGACGACCATCAGGAGCGGGGCGGATAGTCCTCCATCCGGCTCGGTTGCGCGGGTCCGGATCGGCGACGCCCAAGTCGAAGCGCGTGTGAGCGACGGCAGCTTCGAGGTCGAAGAAGGGAACCTGGCCTTCGCGCCGGGCAGCAGCGGTTGGACGGTAGAGGATAGAGAGACGGCGTGGATCGAGCTCTTCCTGCGCGGCGGTAGCGCATGGGAGGAGTTCGGCCGTCCCCCGGTCGGCTCGGAGATAGAAGTAGAAGCCGTCGGGTAGAGCGCGGCCCGTCCTACCGCCTCTTCCGGCGCCTCCTTTTAGGCGCGCCGGGGACCAGCGAGAAGGTAGATGAAGTCCGCATCGCCGGCAACATCGGCGCCGCCTTTGTGGTAGTCCTCACCTTCACCTTCCCCGAAGGCGTAATAGTCGTGCTCGTCTTGATACGCATGGCTCTCCTCCCGATCTCATAGCTTTATAAAACTAGTGTACCCGAAGGCCGATGGTCCGAAGCTGCTACCATGATCCCCGATGCCCGGCTCGTACCCTCTCCCCGAAGAGTTGGCCCGCCACGCTCCTAAAGAGAGCTTCGCCTCTGATGAACTGCGTGAAGCCTGCCGGGCGGCGGGGGAGGGGCTCGGGCGGGAGGACGCCCGTGAGGCCCGGTTCCGGACGGCGGCGGAGATGGTTGAGATGTGGCGGGGACTCGACTTGCCAGCGTGGGTGGCACCTTACGCCCTCCGTGATGCCCGCCTCGGCTACCTCGCCGGTTATGGGAAGACGCTCGTCTCCGGGAAATTGGCGGAGGAGCGGGTAGAAGAAGCGGCGCGGGCGCGCTGGGGCGAGGGTTGGCGGGAGAAGCTCGCGGTGGCCCGTAAGAGAGGAGCCGGGGGCTGAGAGCTACCTTCCCGTGCTACCATCGGACGTTGGAAGCGTCGTACGAAGTGGAGGTAGGACGTGGAGCTCAAGCTGTACAATACCCAAAGGTGACCCTACGCCCGGCGGACCAGGATGGTCCTGCACGAAAAAGGTGTAAGTTTCGAGACCCGTGAGGTGGACCTCGCGAACAAGTCTGAGGAGTTCTTGCGTGCAAGCCCCACGGGCAAGGTGCCGGTCGTCGTCGTGGACGGCGACTCCCTCTACGAGTCGAACGTCGTCAACCAGTACCTGGACGAGGTCTTCGAGTCTCCGAAGCTCCTGCCGGAAGACCCTAAAGAGCGGGCCTACGCCCGGATCTGGATGGCATGGGCCGACGATAACTTCTTCCCGGCCGTGTTCGTGACGAGTGTTGGCCGCGAGCGGGGCTTCTCGGAGGAGAGAATTGCGGAGGCTTTAGAGAAGCTGAAGATCTCGCTTGCCGCGCTGGAGGAGCGCCTGGAGGGACGCGAGTACCTGGTGGACGGGTTCTCCCTGGCCGACGTGGCCCATGCTGGGAACTTCGTCAGGCTGCGCGAGCTTGCGGAGAGGGGCGAAGTCTCACTCGCAGACTACCCGAACGTCGCCGCGTGGATGGAGAGGATCGAAGCGCGGGAGAGTTTCAGGGCCGTGGGCTGAACGCCGCCTAGTGGCACTCCGCGCCCGTCCGTAACGAGCTTGTAAGTACTTCGCGCCCGAACCCCGCGGCGGGTGGTTCCTCATGCCCTCAGGCGTCTGGTAGCCCCTGCAGTTCTGGGTGAGCGCGAGATCCCGGCGTTCTTAGGAGGGAGAGGTCCTCGCCATCGATGAGGATGGACGGTCCGCCGAGAAGATCCGGGCGGTCACCGACTTCGAGCTCTACCGTCTCGACCCCGGTGGCGAGCCCTTCTTTGTCGACTGCCTTCTCGAGGCCGCACAGGGCTTCTCCGACCCCGGACAACCCTCGAAGTAGCGTAACTCTATCTTCAAGTCACGCCTGGATTCAGTTCTTCATCGCGTCGCACGCCTCTACGTGCTCGAGGTTGTCCCGGAGCATCGCCTCGCCCAGTCGCAGCATCTCGAGGACCCTGTCGTCGGCCAGGGAGTAGTAGGCGTTGCGGCCCTCGCGCCGAACCTTCACGTAGCCGCACCAGGCCAGGCAGCGCAGGTGGTCGGAGACTCGCGGCTGCGGCGCGCCCAACTCGTTCACCAACTCGCCCACCTTTGTCTCTCCCCGGCGCGCAAGGAGCAATAGGATGGAGAGACGCGTCGTGTTGGCGAACCCGTTGAAGGCCTGCGCCAGAAGGCACATGTCTTCGCTCTCCCGGCCGATCTCTACGTCCGGACATGCTTGCATATTCATACTCTGCTCTTGCAAGAGTAACTCCTTTCACGTCTCCCCGTACTATACACCCCATGCGTACCGCCGTATATCCCAGGAGCCGCCGTTTCCATACGTATTGCATCGAGGGTCCTAACCCCTGGACGGGCAATAGTCATGCCAGCTCCGTTCCCGGCCTTTTCTCTCTACCAGATCTCCCCGGCGCTCCTCTATGGATGGGTGGCGCGAGGCTTCCGGGTGTAGCACACTGTTTGTTTAGAACGGTAGGGGTGCAGCCGTGCCGGGAGCACTATATACGGAGGTTCGTATTCATGCTTGTAAAGGATGAGTTACTCGGGAAGGTCGTTGCGCGGGTGCGGGAGCAGTTGCCCGAGGATCGGGCGCGGCTGGTCGAGGAGTTCGTAGGACAGTACTATGGCTGGGTTCCGAGGGAGGATTTGGCCTCGCGCAGCGACGTGGACCTGTACGGGGCGGCTTTGGCGCACCTGAACTTCGCCCGCGAGCGGAGGCCGGGAACTGCGAAGGCTCGGGTGTACAACCCGCGGTTCGAGGAGCACGGCTGGCAATCCACCCACACGGTGGTGGAGATGGTCAACGACGATATGCCGTTCCTCGTGGACTCGACGAGGATGGAGATCAACCGCCGCGGCTACGCCGTACACTTGATGGTCCACGCGGTAACGAAGGTGCGGCGCGACGACGAAGGGGGCCTTGTCGAGGTTCTGCCCCCAGGATCGGACGCGGACGATGCTACTCCCGAGTCCTTCATCCACGTCGAGGTGGACCGGCAGACGGAGCCAGAAGTTCTAAAAGAGCTTCACGACTCCCTGGAGAGGGTCTTGGGGGACGTGCGCGCGGCCGTCGAGGACTGGCGAGCGATGCGCGAGAAGGCTCAAAGTATCGCCGCCGGGTCCGGGGAGGAGGAGCCGCCGATCGAGGAGGGCGAGCTCGAGGAGGCGCGGGCGTTTCTTGGCTGGATCTCCGACGATAACTTCACCTTTTTGGGCTACCGCGAGTACGACCTGCTGACGCAGGACGGGGAGGACCAACTGCGCTCCGTATCGGGGAGCGGGCTCGGCATCTTGAGGGAGGATAGTCCGCAGCCGGTCTCACGCAGCTTCGCCAGGCTACCGGCCGGGGTGCGCAGGCTCGCACGCTCGCCGAACCTCCTGAACCTCACCAAGGCCAACTCGCGCGCTACCGTCCACCGGCCTTCCTATCTGGACTACATTGGGGTCAAGCGGTTCGACTCCTCCGGCGAGGTCGTCGGCGAGCGGCGCTTCCTCGGTCTGTACACCTTCTCGGCGTACAGCGCGAGCGTGTTCGAGATACCGCTCGTCCGGCGCAAGGGGAGGAGCGTGCTGGAGCGGGCGGGGTTCCCCACGGGGAGCCACAACGAGAAGGACCTGGCCGAGATCCTGGAGACCTACCCTCGCGACGAGATGTTCCAGATCTCGCCGGACGAGCTGTTCGAGACCGCGATGGGGATACTACACTTGCAGGAGCGCCAGCGCGTGCGGCTCTTCGTGCGGCGCGATGCATACGAGCGTTTCTTCTCCTGCCTGGTCTATGTGCCGCGTGACCGCTACAACACGGAGATACGGCAGCGCATGCAGGAGATCCTGCAAGATGCGTTCGGCGGTGTGGGCGCGGAGTTCGATGTCCGGCTCTCCGAGTCGGTGCTCGCGCGACTCCACTTCACCATCTACACCCCGCCGGACGGGGTGCCAGAGTATGACGTGGGTGAGATCGAGGCGCGCCTCGTCGAGGCGACCCGCTCCTGGAAGGACGGTCTCTACGACGCCCTGATCGAGCGGTGCGGGGAGGAGCGCGGGGTGGAGCTCTTCCATCGCTACGGTGAGGCGTTCCCCCCGGGCTACCGCGACGATTACCTCGCCCGGACCGCAGTAACGGACATAGAGAGGATCGAGGGCCTCGCCGGGGACGAGGATATCGGTATGAGCCTCTACCACCCGTTGGAGGCGCCCGAGGACTTCCTGCGGTTCAGGCTGTACCGGTCGGCGGGCCAGATCTCTTTGTCGAGAGTCCTGCCGTTGCTAGAAGACATGGGTGTGGAGGTCGCCGACCAGCGCCCGTATAAAGTGGAGCCTGCGGACTCGCCGCCGGTTTGGATCAACGACTTCGGCCTGACCTACGAGTCGCAGGGCCAGCTCCAGGCCGGGGAGATCCGGGATATCTTTCAAGACACCTTCGCAAAGGCGTGGAGCGGCGCCGTGGAGAACGACGGCTTCAACCGCCTGGTCCTGCGCTCCCGGATCACCTGGCGCGAGGTCTCCATCTTACGGGCCTACGCCAGGTATCTGCGCCAGACCGAGATCACCTTCAGCCAGACCTACATAGAGGAGAGCCTGGCGAATAACCCGAGTATAGCCCGTCTCCTCGTGGAGCTCTTCGAGGCCCGCTTCGACCCGTCTCGCCAGGGCGAGGCTGAAGAACAGACGGAACATTTGACCTCGGAGATCGAGACAGCTCTCGACGAGGTGGCGAGCCTGGACGAAGACCGCATCTTGAGGAGCCTCTTGAACGTCACCCTGGCGACGCTGCGGACGAACTACTACCAGACGGGGCCGGACGGGGCGCCGAAGCCCTACCTCTCGTTCAAGTTCGACTCCGCGCGCATCCCCGAGCTGCCGCTGCCGCGCCCGATGTTCGAGATCTTTGTGTACTCGCCCCGAACCGAGGGGGTGCACCTGCGAGGCGGCAAGGTCGCGCGCGGCGGCATCCGCTGGTCCGACCGTCGGGAGGACTTCCGCACCGAGGTGCTGGGGCTCATGAAGGCCCAGATGGTCAAGAACGCCGTGATCGTACCCGTCGGCGCGAAGGGCGGCTTCGTAGTCAAGCGACCGCCCACGAACGGGGGACGCGAGGCGCTAATGCAGGAGGTCGTGTCCTGCTACAAGACCCTCATTCACGGCATGCTCGACCTGACCGACAACATCGTCGAAGACGGCATCGTCCCGCCCCCGGATGTCGTACGCTACGACGAGGACGATCCTTACCTCGTCGTGGCGGCGGACAAGGGGACCGCGACCTTCTCGGATATCGCCAACGGCATCTCGGCGGAGTACGGCTTCTGGCTCGGCGACGCCTTCGCCTCCGGCGGGTCCGCGGGCTACGATCACAAGAGGATGGGGATCACCGCGCGCGGCGCCTGGGAGTCGGTCAAGCGACACTTCCACGTCCTCGGTCTCAATACTCAGGAGCAGGACTTCACGGTGGTCGGCATCGGGGACATGTCTGGGGACGTCTTCGGAAACGGCATGCTCCTGAGCAGGCACATAAAGCTAGTCGGCGCCTTCAACCATCTGCACGTCTTCCTCGACCCCGACCCCGATCCCGAGACGAGCTTCGAGGAGCGCGAGAGGCTCTTCAAGCTGCCCCGCTCCTCGTGGTCCGATTACGACGAGGCCCTCATATCTCAGGGCGGCGGCGTCTTCCCGCGCACCGCCAAGTCCATCCCCCTTTCGCTCGAGGTCAAGGAGCTGCTGGACGTCGAGGACGACGCGCTGCCCCCGAACGAGGTTATAAGGGCGCTCCTCAAGGCGCGGGCGGACCTGCTGTGGAACGGTGGGATAGGCACCTACGTGAAGGCGAGCGTGGAGACGAACGCCGAGGTAGGCGACAAGGCGAGCGACGCTTTGAGGGTGGACGCCAACGAGCTGCGGTGCCGGGTGGTGGGGGAGGGGGGGAACCTCGGGTTTACGCAGCGGGGGCGCGTGGAGTATGCGCTCAATGGAGGACGGATCAACACGGACGCCATAGACAACTCCGCCGGCGTGGATACCTCCGACCACGAGGTGAACATAAAGATACTGCTCGACAAGGTCGTCGCCGACGGCGACATGACCGGGAAGCAGCGCAACGAGCTTCTCGCGCAGATGACCGAAGAGGTAGCCCAGCTCGTCCTGCGCGACAACTACCTCCAGAACCTGGCGCTCGACAACGCCGTGGTCCAGGGCGCCTCGATGGTGGACGTACACGCCCGCTACATCCGCTCCCTGGAGAGCGCCGGCAGGCTCGACCGCAGGCTGGAGTTTCTGCCCGACGAGGAGACGCTCTCGGAGCGGAAAGCTGCCGGGCGGGGGTTGACGGCACCCGAGTTCGCGGTGCTGTTAGCGTACACCAAGATCGCGTTGTACGGGGCGTTGATCTCCTCGGACGTGCCGGAGGACCCCTACCTCTCCGCCGAGCTTGCGCGCTACTTCCCAACGCCTTTACGCGAACGCTTCGAGGATCGGATGCAGGAGCACCGCCTGCGGCGCGAGCTTGTCGCCACCCAGGTAACCAACAGCATGGTAAACCGGGCCGGCACCACGTTCGCCTACCGCATGGGCGAGGAGACCGGGACGGAGGCCCCGGAGATCGCCCGCGCCTACGCAGCAGCGCGTGAGGTCTTCGACATGCGTAGCTTGTGGACGGAGATCGAAGCCCTCGACAACGAGGTCCCCGCCCGAACCCAGACGGAGATGCTCCTCGTCGGGCGCAGGCTGGTCGAGCGGGCGACGCGCTGGCTCCTCCGCAACCGCCGTCCACCCCTCGACGTAGCCGCCACGGTCTCTTACTTCTCCGAGGGTGCTGCGGAGCTTGCCGAACGCCTTCCACAGCTAATGCTCGACTCCGACCGCGAATCTCTCGATGAGACGACTGTCAGCCTCGTCGAGGAGGGCGTCCCGCACGAGCTCGCCAGACGGGTAGCCGGCCTGAACTCGCTCTTCTCCACCCTAGACGTTGTAGAGGTTGCCGCCGCGACGGACCAGCCTCTGGAGACCGTTGCCGCCGTCCACTTTACTCTGGGCGACCGCCTTATGCTTCACCGGCTGCGCGACCGCATAGACGCCCTGCCTCGCCAGGACCGCTGGCAGACCCTGGCGCGAGCCGCCTTGCGCGATGACCTCTACGGACAGCAGGCCGGGCTCACCGCCGGGGTCCTCCGCGATACCGACGGAGACCTCGACGCCTCCGCGCGCATCGAAGAGTGGATGGAGAGAAACAAGGTGGCCGCCGAACGTTTCGTGCAGGTGTTGAGGGACATCGGCGCCAGCGGGAACTTCGATCTCTCGACGCTCTCGGTGGCGCTGCGGGAGCTCCGCAACCTCGCGGCTTCGTCCGGTGCGTTGTCTATTAAGGCGGAGGCAACCGCCGGTTAAACGGCCCAACCGGAAACGATAGTAACTGGTTGGGCTGTGTTAGGTCAGGCCCTGCGCGATCAGGGCGCGGGCTACCTTGATGAAGCCGGCTATGTTCGCGCCGTTGAGATAGTTGCCGGGCGTGCCGTACTCTTCGGCGGTGTCGCGGCAGTCTGCGTGGATCTTCTGCATTATCTCTTTTAGCTGCTGGTCTGTGTACTCGAAGCTCCAGGTTTGGCGGCCTGCGTTCTGCTGCATCTCCAGAGCCGAGACGGCGACCCCGCCGGCGTTTGCCGCCTTGCCAGGACCGAAGGCGACGCCGGCCTCTAAAAAGGCCTGCACGGCCTCGGGAGTGCAGGGCATGTTGGCACCTTCGCCCACCGCGATGCACCCATTCTCGATCAGCTTTTGCGCATCACCCTCTTCAAGCTCGTTCTGGGTGGCGCAGGGGAGGGCCACGTCGCACGGTATCTCCCAGATGTTGCCGTCTTCCTCGAATTGCGCGCGGTCATGGTCGCCGGCATACTCCGAGATGCGGCCGCGCTCGAACTGCTTGATCCGTTTTACCGTCTCCAGATCCAGCCCTTCTTCATCGTAAATTACGCCGCCCGAGTCGGAGCAGGCGACTACCTTGCCGCCAAACTCCTGTATCTTCTCGATGGCGTAGACCGCCACGTTGCCGGAGCCGGAGACGACGCACGTCTTCCCCTCGAAGGACTCGTCGAGGGTCCCCAGCATCTCCCGCATGAAGTAGGCGCAGCCGTAGCCGGTAGCCTCGAAGCGGACCGGGGCGCCGCCCCAATTGACCTCCTTGCCGGTGAAGGTGCCAGTCTCGTAGCGGTTGGTGATCCGCTTGTACTGGCCGAACATGTAGCCGATCTCGCGCGGCCCAACGCCTGTATCTCCCGCCGGGACGTCGGTGTTCTCGCCGATGTGCCTGTAGAGCTCGGTCATGAAGCTCTGGCAGAAGCGCATCACCTCGCTATCGGACTTTCCCTTTGGGTCGAAGTCGGCCCCGCCCTTGCCGCCGCCTATCCCGAGGCCCAGCAGGCTGTTCTTGAAGACCTGCTCGAAGCCCAAGAACTTGACGGTCCCGAGATACACCGAGGGGTGGAAGCGCAAGCCTCCCTTGTAGGGACCCAAAGCGTTGCTGAACTCTACGCGGAAGCCACGGTTGATGTGTACCTCGCCCTCGTCGTCCTGCCAGGGGACGCGGAACATGATCTGGCGGTCCGGTTCACACAGCCTCTCGATGACCTTGTGCCCAACGAACTCGTAGTGTCTGTCGAGCACAGGCTCCAGAGAGTTCAAGACCTCCCGCACCGCCTGGTGAAACTCGTCCTCGCCGGGGCTCCGCCCGACGACCTCCTCGTAGATACTCTCGATGTTGGTCCTAGTGTCCGTCATCTCGCTCCTTCTCTCCCGCTCGCGGGTAGCTTATTACCCAAAGTCGATACGCGCCAGAGGTGTACCGATGGCGAGGAGAAGGAGTAAGCTGTCATCTGCTCGAGGACGTCAGAGACCTTATGCTCCAAGCAGGGGATGACGCCGGCCCGCTAAGCATCCCTGCCGGGAAAGGGACTCATCTCCTTCAGCAGAGGTTCATAAGCGACCACAGAGCGGGTACCTTGATCGCCAGAGCCGGAGCGAGCAATACCCTTCGGACGAGCCTTTGCGGAGCATAAGCTTTCACGCTACGAAGGAGACCTCCGAGCTGCGGGAGAGACGATAACCTGTCCCCGGCGTGGATGCCCCGCTGAGCCGGTCGTCCAATACATGCTGCTCCAGCGAAGCCCGAGCGCCATCACGATGCTCCTGTGCCCCGCTTCCGAAGGGCACCTTCCTTAGCCTTCTGCGAGCCTTTCACTTACCGTCGTCCGGTAACGAAGCAACTCCTCGGCGGTTGTCATGGTTCTGGTCTCAGGTGCGTCTCTGGCTCCCTGATCCTCGCCAGCTGCTATCGACCCTCTCTTGGATCGTACAATGGCGACACTATAAACGTAGGCCTTTTAGGGGCTGGAAGGAGCTTCATGGCGTACGAGTTTGCACGATACCTGAAGATACGAGCCGCCCACGGCGCCACCTGGTCCCCGGACGGCCGGCGCGTCGCCTTCCTGACGGACATCACCGGCGTACCTCAGGCCTGGGAGGTGCCGGTGGGAGGAGGCTGGCCAGAGCAGATCACCTTCCACGAAGAGCGGGTCTCGGGCATTCGCTACTCCCCCGCGGAGGAGAGGCTCCTCTATAGCATGGACGCGGGTGGCAACGAGCGAACCCAACTCTTCCTGCTGGACGACTCTGTCGGCGAAGAAAGGGATCTCACGCAAGCGCCCGAGGCGATCCACTACTCCGGCGGCTTCGCGCCAAACGGGGAACGCATCGCCTACACCGCCACACGCCGCAACGGGACGGACTTCGACGTGTACGTCCAGGACCTGCCCGACGGAGAGCCGCAGGTAGTGTGGGAGACGGCCGGTTACCACACCGTCTCGTGCTGGTCGCCGGACGGCTCCTACCTGATCGTCTCGCGCCACCACTCGAACCTCAATAACGATCTGTACAGGCTGAACCTCGTCAGCGGCGAGGCGACGCTACTCACCCCGCACGAGGGGGACGCCCGCTTCCAGGGGGCACGGGTGACGGCGGACGGGGCGAGCATGTTCGTGGCAACGGACCGGGACGGAGACTTCGTACGCCTCGCGCGCCTGGACCTCTCGACCCTCGAGATAGAGTACCTGACCCCCGACGACTGGGACGTCGAGGAGGCCGAGCTCTCGCGGGACGGACGCTGGCTCGTGGTGAGCCGCAACGTCGAGGGCTACTCTGATTTTATGCTCTTCAACGGCCGCGGGAGGCGTGTCCCCGGGCCGGAGATGCCCGAGGGCATCCTGGGAGGCTTCGAATACTCCCCGGACTCGAGGCGGCTCGCCTTTACCCTCACCGCCCCGAACCGCAACCCGGACGTGTGGCTGGTGGATCTCCCCGACGGGGAGCCGAAGCGCCTTACCCGCTCCTCGACGGCGGGCATCCCCATACACACCTTCCGCAGGCCGGAGGTCGTTCGCTACCCGTCGTTCGACGGGCGTGAGATACCGGCTCTCTTCTACAAACCGGAGGCGGAGAATGCCCCCGTGGTAGTCAACGTGCATGGAGGTCCGGAGTCGCAGTCGCGGCCACTCTTCGCCCCCGTTACGCAGTACCTCCTGGGACGCGGCTACGCCGTCTTCTCTCCGAACGTGCGCGGCTCGACGGGCTACGGTAAGGCCTACACTCACCTCGACGACGTGTACCTGCGCATGGACTCGGTCAAGGACTTGGCCCATGCCGCGGGGTGGCTGCGCGGGCGAGGACATGAGAGCATCGCGGTCATGGGCGGCTCCTACGGCGGCTTCATGGTGCTCGCCGCGCTTACGGAGTACCCGGAGCTGTGGACCGCCGGGGTGGATATCGTCGGGATCGCCAACATGGTCACGTTCCTGGAGAACACCGGCAGCTACCGTCGCGCCCTGCGCGAGCCGGAGTACGGGTCTTTGGAGAAAGACCGGCAGTTTCTGGCATCTATAAGCCCGATCCACAAAGCCGAAGAGATAACTGCCCCCCTGATGGTCATACACGGCAAGAACGACCCGCGCGTCCCGGTAGGAGAGGCAGAGCAGATCGTAGACCGCGTCCGCGAAAACGGCGGCACGGTCGAGTACCTCCTCTACGAGGACGAGGGCCACGGCCTCGCCAAGCTCAAGAACCGCCTCGACGCCTACCCCAAGATAGCCGCCTTCCTCGACGAACACCTCGCCCGCAAGGAGCCCTAGCTACGCCCCGGCAACGCCTGCCTCCAGCTCTCTGTAGATCGTCTCTTTCATAACATTTGTTAAGATTTTGTTAAAGTAAATGGGTTTTTGTAATGTACGCTTGTCAAGCGTTGCTCGTATTCGTGGATTTTGGAGGTGGTCTTGCCGGTATGGTCGGAGAGTCCGGCGGCAGTGGAGAGCGATACCGGGAGAGATGTATCCCGCGAGAATGGTAATGGTGGGGACCGGAAGCGGAGCGCAGGGCGAGGCCGGCGGGTCTGGTTCTCTCAGGGGATCTCGCTTCTGGCTGGCTTCGTCCTGGCGGGTCTGGTGTTGCTTTTTCTTTCGGAGCCGGTGGTGGAAGGTCGGACGGGCGCGGTCTCCTGGCCGGAGGTTGGGCCGCCGGCCTTGCCGGAGACGGTGTCGGGTTTCGACGAGGGGGCGTTGCGGACCCGGATCCAGGAGATAGCCGAGGGGCACGGGGGCGTCTATGGGGTCGCGGTGCTCGAGCCTGGCTCTCGCGCGTGGGTGTCGGTGCGGGGTGATGAGGAGTTCATGACGGCCAGCATCGGAAAGTTGCCGACGCTGGCGGCACTCTACCGGGCCGCGGCGCGGGGCGAGGTAGACCTGGAGGAGAAGATCAACATCCTCCCCGGGGATATACGTCCCGGCGCCGGCGGGGTCAAAGGCAGCCCGGCAGGCTACTCCATAAGCCTGCGTGAGTGCGCGTACCGGATGATTAACCATAGCAACAATGCCACATGGACCGCGCTCGACCGTCGTCTCGGGGAGGAGAAGATAAGGGCCGAACTCGAGGGCATGGGGATCGAGGGTTCTCGATACCATGGGTACCTCTCCGGCTACTTCGCCACCCCCAACGACGTGGTTCTCCTTTTGGAGAGGATCTCCGACCCGCGATTTACAAGCGAGGAGCTCTCGGCCGAGATGATCGCCGCTATGACGGGGACCAGCGTCGAGGACCGCATCCTCGGGAAGCTCCCTTCGGGCGTCCGCGTCGCCCATAAGACGGGGTCCTGGGAGGGCCACTTCGGCGATGCCGGCATCGTGTTCTACAAAGACCCCTCCGGCGGTGAGAAGCACTACTACCTCGCTGTGCTCGCCTCGGGAGCCGGCGAGGGCGAGGCTCGCGAGGCGATTCAGGACATCTCTCTCGCCGTATACGAGGCCCTCACGGCCCTGTAAGGAACCGTGCGCTAGCTCTCTCTGGAAGCTTACGGCATGCGAAAATCTAAAGAAGGCCGGAGCCCTGTCGAGAACCCCGGTCAGAGCTAGCTGCGCCTGGTTGCTCTCTCGGCCGCCCTCACGCTTTCCTGGTAGTAAGAGAATATGGAATCAAGAAAATCCACTTGAGCTTTCATCGACTCCTGCGCCAGCAACCAGCCGACCTCTTGGCTCTTGAGTACTTGCTCGGCCAGTTCCCGCGAACCGGCCGTGTTGCTCTCTACCTGATCCCTGAGGTTGCTGACTACGCTCTCGAAGAAGCTCTGAGCGAGCTCCGCCTGGCTTTCCTGAGTCTCCGCGGAAACACTCGACAACGCCCTTTGAGACTCTACTATGGCTTCGGCCATTTTCCGGGCAGCCTCATGCCACGCTGCATAGCGCCTCTCGTAATACTGCTGACGTGCCTCTTTGCCGTCGAGTCGCGTGAGGTAATCCTCAAACCACGAGTAGCTCACCGTCTACCTCCTTTCCCCGCAGGCAGCCCATGATACTATTGTCTCTATTACACGATATCTTCCCGCTCGATTCGGTACTAAACCCTCCCTGGTGTTGAGAGTTTCGTGTGGCAGAGAATACGAGCTGAGCCTCGATAACGAGCCCCTACCTTGAGTTGTATCCACTTTAATACTGTTGTTGAAGGAAGCGGTGTAGAGCCTTGGCGTAGATCAACGGCACGCCCCGAGCCTTGGCCCAATCATTCAAGGTGAATCCCGCCCACTCGATCTGGCGCACTTGATAGAGGTCGTCGTCCAGCTCCAAAGAGCGCCCGTGGGCATGCCACTCGTGCGCGCCGAACTCTTGGCGCATGGCCTCAAGGTCTGCTCTGGTAAGCCGATTCGGTTCGTCTACCAAATTGTCCTCTGCAAAGCATCAACCGTAGCTCCTGAAGGATACCTTGATCCGGTGAACCGCAGCCGGCCTCCTACCCGGGCAGTGCCCCGCCGGACGCAGGCTCTCCCGCATCGTCTGCCCCGAAGACGATGCGGCGGAGGAAGAACGCCAGAAGGAACAGCATAGCGCTCCGCCAAGCGCGGTAGCCGTTAGAGACGGAGGGCACAGTCTCTCCCCTGTAACGTGAGATATAGGGAGAAGTAGCGTCCCGGATCCGCTACACGCCTGTCTTTCGCGGTTCGTCCCCGATCAGCTACCGTTCCGGAGGAGCCGGTAGCTACTCCACCGCTCTTACGCCTTCGGTCTTTCTCTCGAATTTATTGGCGAGCGCGGACGCGGCTACGATTACAGGGCTGAGGACGGGGCCGAAGGGAGGGGCGTAAGCCAGGTCCAGGTTGACGAGGTCGGGGTAAGCGAGCCTGCCCCAGATAGCGGTGGCGCAGATATCCACGTACTTGTCCGCCCTGCCGCCTACCATCTCCGCGCCTATAAGCTGGCCGGTCGCGGCGTCGGCTATGAGCTTGACGAACACCGGATCTGGCCCGGGAAGATAGCCCGCCTTGTCCGTGGAGTCCACGGTGACCGTTATGACCTCGAAGCCCGCGCCCATGGCCTCTTCCTCCGAGAGCCCCGTCTTCGCTACCGTGAGGTCAAAGGCCTTGAAGACCCCGGTTCCCAGCACGCCGGGGAACTCCAGGAAGGTTTCCCCAGGAGCGGCATTCGTGCCGGCGACCCGGCCCATCTGATTCGCCGTGTCCCCGAGGGGCACCCAGGCCGGCTCTCCCGTTATGAGGTTAGTTGTTTCCGCGCAGTCCCCTGCAGCCCAAACGTCCAGGAGGCTCGTCTTGAGGTACTTGTCCACCCGGATCGCGCCCGTAGCTCCGATCTCCGCCCCCGCTTCTTTAGCGACCTCGACGGCTGGTTCGATGCCGACCGCCACGATCACCATCTCAGCCTCTAGCTCCTCGCCGTCGAACCGGACGGCCCTCACCTTACCTTCTTCGTCGCCTACCATCTCCTCGACCATATCGCAGGTGAGGACCCGGACGCCTTTCTCCTCGAGGTGTTCCGCGATCTTCTCGGAGACCTCGAGGCCGTAGGCGTTGGCGACTCTGCCCTCGGCCTCGACGACGGCAACCTCGATCCCGATCTCCTTGAGGTTCTCGGCGAGCTCAAGCCCAATATAGCCGCCGCCGACGATGGCCACTGTACCGGGTGAGTGTTCTCTCACGTACCTCATGATAGCGTCGGCGTCCGTCAGGAAGCGCAGGGCGAAGACGCCGTCAAGGTCGGCGCCCTCGACGGGCGGGAGGACGGCCCTGGCGCCGGTCGAGATCAGGAGCCGGTCGTAGGAGTCTTCGAACTCCTTTCCCGCGGAGAGATCCTTGACGACAAGCCTCTTGTTCTCGGGGTTGATGCTCTCGACGCGGTGACGGGTGAGGACCTCTACGTCCTTTTCAGCGAAGTCTTCGGGGGTGCGGGCGATGAGGTCGTCGCGACCCTCGACGACGCCAGAGATAAAGTATGGCAGCCCGCACTCGCTTATAGAGATCTCCGGCTCCTCTTGGTAGAGGGTTATCTCGAGGTCAGGGGCCACCCTCCGGGCCCTGGAGACCGCCTTCGTCCCCGCCGCCACCCCGCCGATCACGACCAAACGCATCCCTGACACCCCTTCCGCTCCGAGACCTTCTCCTCTTAAGTGTACCGGAGGACTACCCGCCGGAAGTAAACTGGACGACGAGAGAGCCCCCGGAACTACTTCCGGGGGCTCTGGAAAGTCTATGAGGCGCCGGTTAGGAGGACCTTGCGGCCTGGTAGCGGCGCTCGGCCTCCTCCCAGTTGACCACGTTCCACCAGCTGTTGATGTACTCGGGGCGGCGGTTACGATAGGTCAGGTAGTAGGCATGCTCCCAGACGTCCAGACCTATGACCGGTAGCTTGCCTTCCATGAGTGGACTGTCCTGGTTCGGGGTCGTCTCTATTCTTACGGAACCGTCGGGGGAGGCGATGAGCCACGCCCAGCCCGAGCCGAAGATGGCGCCCGGGGCCGCTGCGGCCGCCCACTGCTCCTTGAAGCTATCGAAAGAGCCGAAGCTCTGGTTTATGGCGCCCGCCAGGTCTCCGACCGGCTCGCCGCCGCCGTTGGGGCTCATGATCTGCCAGAACATCGCGTGGTTAGCGTGACCGCCGCCGTTGTTCCTGACGGCCCGGCGGATATCCTCGGGGACGTCGTTTATGTTCGCCAGGAGCTGGTTGATGTCGCCGGGGTCCGCGTCGGGGTGCTGCTCCAGCGCGCTGTTGAGGTTCGTGACGTAGGTGTTGTGATGCTTCTCGTGGTGGAGATGCATCGTCTCCTCGTCTATAGTCGGCTCCAGCGCATTGTAGTCGTAGGGCAGCGGTGGAAGATCGTAAGCCACAGTACCTCTCCTCTCCTATTCTTTGCCAACTTCCTCAGGTTACCCCAAATCCGCCTCTCGCAAAAGCCTCCGGTAGCGGCGTGCGGCTAGATCGGTGCTGTAAAATATCCCGATGGACCCTTTCGAGTTCTATCTTGGCACGGAGCCGGAGGCGGACCGGCTCGCGGACCTGGCCGCGCGCTCTAGCGCCGGCGGGGTAGTCATCACCGACGCAACCCTACCTGAGAACCCCATCGTCTACGCGAGCCCGACCTTCGAGCACATGACCGGCTACCCGGCCCGGGAGATACTCGGCAAGAACTGCCGCTTTCTGCAAGGGAACGACCGCGACCAGCCCGCCCTCGGCGAGCTGCGGGCGGCCCTCGGAGAAGGCCGCGAGTGCAGGGTCGTTCTGCGCAACTACAAGAAGGACGGTGCGCTCTTCTGGAACGAGCTCTCCATCTCCCCCGTCCACGACGAAGAGGGACGTCTGACCAACTTTATCGGGGTGCAGAACGATGTCACGGACCGAAAGAGGATCGAGGAGAAGCTCGGGGAGAGCGAGGACCGGCTGCGCCTGGCCGTCGAGGCGACGGGGCTCGGGACGTGGGACTTCGACCCCCTAACCGGGGAACTGAGGTGGGACGAGCGGTGCAAGGCGATGTTCGGGTTGTCTCCTGAGGCGAAGGTGGACTACGGGACGTTTCTAGCGGGGCTGCATCCGGAGGACCGTGGTTGGGTAGATGGTGTGGTGCGACGCGCGCTGGACCCCGAGAGCAACGGTGAGCACGACATCGAGTACAGGACCATAGGGCTTCACGACGGGGTGGAGCGTTGGTTGGCTGCTCGTGGACAGGCGTTCTTCGAGGAGGGGCGGGCGGTACGCTTCGTAGGGACGGTGCTGGATATAACCGACCGCAAGAAGGCAGAGGAGGAACGGGACCTGCTCTTCCTGCGCGAGCGGGCCGCCAGGGAGGAGGCCGAGGCGGCGCGGGGGAGGATCGCGCTGCTCGCGGAGTCGGGTGCGATCCTCTCGACCTCGCTTGATTACGGGGCGACCCTGGCCCGCGTGGCGCGCCTGACCATCCCGGAGTTCGCCGACTGCTGTCTGGTGGACGTGCTGGGGGAGGACGGATGCATGCGCCAGCTCGCCGCCGCTCACGCCGACCCGGAGCGGGAGCCCCTACTGCGCGAGCTCGGCCGGTACCGCGAGCTAGAGGCCGAAGAGCTAATGGAAGCCGACCGCGTTGTCTCGACGGTGCTGCGCACGGGCAGGGCTATCCTGCTCCCCGAGGCGGAGAAGATCGTGGCTGAAGGTAACCGGGAGGAGGAGCACCTCGCCATGCTCCGCGAGTTGGATCCCAAATCCTGTATCTGCGCGCCGCTGGTCGCCCGGGGCCGCACTCTTGGGGCCATCTCCTTCGTCCTTAGCAGGCCCGGCCGCCGGTACGTCCCTGACGACCTCTCGCTGGCCGAGAGCCTTGCTCAGCGCTGCGCCTTCGCGGTGGACAACTCCCGCCTCTACCGCGCGCGCACCAGGACCGCCCGCGCCCTTCAAGAGAATTTACTGCCCGCGCGTCTCCCCGAGGTGCCAGGAATGGAGGTCGGGCTGAGCTATCTGCCCGCCGGGGAGGCGGACGTCGGCGGCGACTTCTACGACCTCTTCGAGGCGGGGACCGGCGCGGCTGGCGGTGGGTCGTGGGGAGCGGTGATAGGGGACGTTAGCGGCAAGGGGGCCGAGGCGGCGGCCGTCCTGGCGCTGGCCCGCTACACCATCCGGGCCGCCGCGATGCACCGGTCTCGTCCCTCCATCATCCTCGCCGACCTGAACGAAGCCATGCTGCGCCACGCGCACGAACAAGGAGACCAGAAGTTCTGTACCGTCGCCTACGCGCGGCTGGAGCCGGACGCGGCGGGCGGGGGAGCCGGTATCTCCGTCTCTTTAGGCGGGCATCCAGCGCCCATGCTGCTCTGCGCGGATGGTGAAGTCCGCCGGGCCGGGTATCTGGGGAGGGCCGTCGGCGTGTTCGACGAGCCGAGGCTCACGGATCAAGAATCCCGCCTGAACCCCGGCGACACCCTGGTGCTCTTTACCGACGGCGTCACCGAGGCCCGCTCCCCCGGCGGTGACTTCTTCGGCGAGGAGAGGCTCGCGGCCCTGCTCCGCTCCTCCACCGGCCTCGACGCCCCGTCCCTCGCCGCCCGTATAGAGGGCGCCGTTCTGGATTTTCAGGAGGATGGGGAGCGCGACGACATCGCCATACTCGTGCTGCGGATTCCTGCACAGCCTGTCAGCTAGCCAGCGTTCAGCTAGCCAGCTTTTTCGAGGGTGCGGAGGCCGACTACCGCGCCGTGGCGGCGGCTCGGATGGGCCAGGCCCTCTTCAATGGTTGGGTACCGATATAGGGTCGGCGGCTGTCTGGGTTGTGCCGGGTTCCGCGCCGGAGAGGGTTACGCTGGCACTTCCCTGGCTTTTCCCCTCTCCGTCGTTTCTCCCGCCTGTGATCGGGGAGCTCTTTGGAAGCGGGGACGGAGAGATGAGATACTGGGCATGCCGACGAGGAGGTGTCGGAGGAGAAGATGGGGATAGGAGAGAGCGGTGCGCCGGGGCTTCCGCCGACCCTGGCGGCACTGGCGCGGGCTCTTGGAGAACGGAGCCTCTCGCCCGTCGAGGTTGCGGAGACGGTCCTGGGGCGCATTGAGGAGCACGATAGGGAGTTGAACGCCTTCGTGACCGTGACGGCGGAGATGGCGCTTGAGGACGCGAAGAAGGCGGAAGCGGATATCCGGGCGGGACGCTACCGGGGTCCTTTGCACGGCGTGCCTATCGGCCTGAAGGACCTGATCGAGACTAGGGGTATTCGCACCACGATGGGCTCTGCCTTCTTCGAGGATTACGTCCCGGACCGGGACGCAACTGTCGTGGGGCTGTTGAAGGATGCCGGAGCTGTGGTCGTGGGCAAGACCAACACTCACGAGTTCGCCTTCGGCCCGATAGGTGACCGCTCCTCCTCCGGCCCGACGAGGAACCCTCGCGACCTCACGAGGGTGCCGGGTGGCTCCAGCGCGGGCTCGGGGGCGGCGGTGGCGGCGGGTCTCGTCTACGGTGCTCTGGGGACGGATTCGGGGGGTTCCATACGCATCCCGGCGGCGTTGTGCGGCGTGGTCGGGATGAAGCCGACCTTCGGACGGGTGAGCAAGCGCGGCGTCTTCCCTCTCTCGTGGGCGCTCGACCACGTCGGCCCCCTCTCCCGCACTGTCGAGGATAACGCCCTCCTCCTGACCGCCCTGGACTGCTACGACTCCGGAGACCCTTATTCGGTGGATATAGGGCCGGAGGACTTCACGAGGGATCTTGCGCGGGGCGTGGAGGGAGGCGCGGTCGGCGTCCCGGCGGGCTTCTACTACGAGCACGTCGAGCCTGAGGTGGAGGAGCTGGTGAGTACAGCCATCCGGCGCTTCGAGGAGCTGGGTGCTGAGGTACGGGAGGTGGAGATACTCGGTCTTCAGGAGGCCCTCTCCGTGCAGCGGCTCGTGCTCGCCTCTGAGGCGCACGCAGTTCACCGGGAGCGCCTCGACCGGGCGCCGGAGAAGTTCGACGACGAGGTCCGCCAGAGGCTTCTAGAGGGTGCGGAGCCGCGAGCGTATGAGTACGCTGAGGCCCAGCAGACGAGGCTGCGCTCCATACAAGCGTTCCGTAAGGCGCTGGAGGATGTCTACGTGATTCTGACCCCGACCGCACCCATCACAGCCACGGAGATTGGGCAACGTCAAGTAGATATAAACGGCTATGAGGAGACCGTGCGTTCTGCGCTCACCCGCTTCACCGGACCGACCAACCTGAACGGCCTGCCGAGCCTCTCCGTCCCCTGCGGCAGTACGGCATCGGGCCTGCCCGCAGGGATACAGTTCATTGGGCGGCCCTTCGACGAGGCGACCCTCTATCGCTACGGCCACGCCCTTGAAGGGGCATTGTCAGGGGAGTAGGGTTCCCTCGCTGCTTGCGTTGCTCTGTACTTCGGGTTCGAGGCTGCGCTGGCGGGGAGTGAAGGAGAAGGCGGGTCCCTACCGGTCGGCATAAGACTGCCAGATGGTGAAATCTTCGCGGGCAGCCGGGCTGTGCTCGTCTAATGCGGCATGCACTGCAGTTGACCCGCGCTCACCATGGGCGCGTTGGCGCCAGTGCAGTTCCTGTACGGTAAAGTATGCGTGTACGCGATAAGGGGAAGTGCTCATGACGGTCTACGACGTTGTGGTGCCGTTCGAACCACTCTTGTATGAGGAAGACCTGTCCTACTCCAGGACGACCCGGCTTCCCGACAACTTCGACTTACCAGCGATGAACGTCGCCGTAGACGAAGAAGGGACCTACAGGGCGAAACTGCAAGTGGAGGCCTCTAGCGGCGCCTTAGCCAAGGGGATTGCCGTGGCCCGTGTAGAGGAGTTCCTAGCCTTGCAAGCAGCCTGGAACGACGGATTTCACGTGCGTTTACGAGGGGTGAGAGCAACACAGTTGCACGACGAGTCGGCTGTAGCGGTCGAGCGGAAAAAAGAAGGAGTGATCCGCGTGACCGTAACCGAGTCCGTAGGGATAGAGTCGTCCTTGGACGCGGTAGTGCTGCGGAACAGTGTAGGTTTTGTTGAAGCGGCCCTCGAGAAACGCGGGCAGTGGCCCGACAAGCTCAGAACAGTCCTCAAGCTCAACTATCTCGCCGTGGCGAGCCACGACGCGGAACCCGCCCTCGTTGTCCAGTATTCGGCCCTAGAAGTGCTCACGACCGCTATCCTGGGCGAAGCGAAAACCGTTTTAGGGATCGAGATCGATCTCAAAGACGATCGGCGGCAAATTGTCGATGAGTTAAAGGAATTCCTGCTAGAACGTGAGTTAAGCCCCGAGGGTGCCGAACGGCTGTCGAGCTACGCCAGTAATGCCAAGATGGAGAGCAACATCGACAGGATGATTCGAGCTCTGGACAGATTCGGAGTCAAGGCAGGGAAAGAAGAGGTTCGGTTCGTCGCTCAGCAAAGAGGCAAGATCGCTCATGCAGGCACCCCGGGGGACAAGGATTTGCACAAGGCGTACGAGCTAGCCAGGAACTGGACGCAAACCGCCGTCCGCTACGTCGTGGAGACGCAAGGGTGCAACTCTCCCTAAACACTCGTTGGGTATTCACCGTATCTAGAAAGCGCATCCATCCTACCCTAGTGTTACGCAGCCCAACAACGCTGCAAGCAGCTCTAGACCACGCTAGCTGGCTTCGTTCCTTCCGGCGGTTCGGCTATGGAGGTCTCGATGGTAGCTTTGCCGGAGCGTGCGCGGACCCAGAGCCAGGTAAGGAGGCCGCCGGCGAACATTGTGGCGAGACCGAGCAGGCCGGCTTCGGGGCCGAACGGGCCGCCAGTAAGTAGGATCGGTCCGCCTTGTTCGACAGAGATGAACGTTGCGCCTATAGTACCGATGCCGCTCACGGGGAAGCCGAAGACGTTGCCCTGAAAGAAGTTCCAGGTGATATGCAGACCGATAGAGATGCCGAGCCTCCCCGTTAGAACGTAGCCGGTTCCCAGTATGAGCCCCGCAAAGGCGATGTTGGCAGTGCTGGCAAGGGTCGCGCCCGGGTTAGTCGAATGGAGCAGGCCGAAGAGGAACGAGGAGAGCACCCACGCCAGGGCTATGGCGCCCCTGGGCCCGAGACTCGGGTAGTTCAGCCCTTCTGCTATGTTCGTTAGCTGGTAGCCCCGGAAGAACAGTTCCTCCCCGATACCGACGAAAAAGAAGAGTGTCGCAGGGATGAGTATGGCGGGGAAGAAAGACTGCCTAGACCCTACGACCTCGAACGCGCCCGTCACCTCCACCCAGCCGGCTGTCAGCTCGACCAAGAAGATCGCCGTCATCAAGAAGGCGCCTAGAAAGAGTCCGAAGCCGAGGTCCAGCCACCAGTCTCCATCCAGACGCAGCCCGAGTCCCGAGAGCGGCCGCCTGTCGAAGATGCGCCCGGCTATCCACACGCTGGTCAGCGTGGCTACTGACGCGGCGATCAAGCTCGTCGCCCGGAACGCCGGTGAAGACGTGATGCTGTTCGTGGCCTCGTCTCCAAGTGGTGGTCCGTTCACAAGGATGAACCCCACTAGCGTCAGGCTTGCCAAAATCGTCGCCCCGAGCGTGTAGAGCACGAACTGAAAGAGCAGGCGCCAGAAGGCGCGCAAGCGGCCTTCATGACCGTTGTAGAAGAAACTTAGCAAGACCGGCGACCTCCACGTTCAGGGCTACAAATAAGGAGTTCGAGTCGCCCGAGCAACTCCGGGACGGAGAGACGCTTTACGGAGGTTTTGAACTTGTTCAGGCGTAGTCCCAGCGGTCGACCGCCTCTTTGAGCCTTCTGCGCGCGCCGGCGTGGATGGGTTTGCCGTGGGTCATGACCACTGTGTCGAACTCCTCGGCGAGGATCTTCTCGGACGAGCGTTTCGCCAGCGGGGGATCTGTGCAGGCGGCTTTCAGCCCCCCGACCTTTACCTTACTCACCATCGCTCCGAAGGCGTCGGCGGTGAAGAGGAGACCGTCCTCGTCGCGCAGGAGCGAGGTGTGCCCTAGCGTGTGCCCCGGTGTGAGGAGGACGCGGAAGCCCGCCACGGTCTCCCCCTCGGCCACTACGCGGTCTACCGGTACCCGCGATAGCTTCATAACCCGGTTGGCGAGGCGGAACGCGAGACCGCTCGACCTATCAGGGTTACGCTCGCCAGAGACGATCATGGCCTCGTGCTCCGAGGCCATCACCTCCGCGCCCGGCGCCCAACCGCGCACGCCCGGCAGACCGCCGATGTGGTCTATGTGGTGGTGCGTGAGGTAGATGCGCCTGAGATCCTCCAGCCTCCCTCCTAGCGCAAGGAGGGCCTCCCGAATGCGCTCCACGCTGCCCCTTACGCCGGCATCCACAAGGGTCCAACCGTCGTCACCCTCGACCAGCAGGACCGAGATGCTGTTCGGGAGCCCTATCGCGTCCACCCGGTATGCCCCCGGCGCTACTCCTTCGGGTCTCGCCACGCTCTACGCCTCCTACAGGTTGCCGTATAGATGCTTGAATCCTGACTTTAGCATCCCGTCCGGGTTTTAGAGTGTGCCCCCTCTCCCACGCGAGCGCGTCCAGGCGGAGAGGCCCAGGATGGCCGCTGCCAGAAGGAGCGTAAGTATGGCCGTCGTCTTGGGCGAGAACCCGCCGGTGCTGGGCGGCCGGGTGGCGGGGGAGAGGGCTGCGGGATCACCGCTCAGCGCTGCGGGGCGGACGACGATCGCCTCCGTATCATCGGGCTGTTCGGGGTTGCGACCCGCGCTCAGTGGATAGTTGTTGTCGTTCAGGAGGAGCAGCCGTCCCCCGTCGAGCGGCAGGATGCTCTCGATCGTCTGGAAGGGAAACGAGAAAGGGTCCCCGAGGCCGATGTCGCCCTCACTTCCTGAAGGCTCCGAGATACGGTCCGGGTCCCGTATCTGGAGCAGATCCAGCACCTCCTCCTTGACCAGGTACCCTTCGGCGTCGGTGTTGCTCAGGTCCACGAGGTAGACCTTCTTGAAGCTCGCCGCCTCACCCTGCTCATTGTCCCGTTCGATGATGAGGAAGCGACCGGCGCCCAGCGCCGTAAAATCTCCGATAGCGTGCTCGGGCGCTTCGACGTGATACTGCCACCGCTCCCCCGTGTACTGTCTGCCGGCTAGATTGAACTCGTAAATATAGCGTCGGCTCTGGTCCTGGTCGTCCTCAAGGGCGCCTTCGAGCATCGGATAGAGGGTGGTGCCGTCCTCGGAGATCGCCATCCCCTCGAAGCCCCTGCTGGTCGGCAGGTTGGGCTCCTCCCCTGATTGCAGGGTCGGGTTTTCGGGCGACTTTACGTCCGGCAGCGGTATCGGGGCTTCGAGCACACGCCCGGTCGCGTCGGTGTGGAGCAGGAACGGCCCGAACTCGTCGCCGAACCACAGGTCGCCCCGGGGGTCCCGCCGCACCGATTCGATATCGAAGTCCGTGCCGGTCAGGAGGCGGTCTTCGGTATCCTCGTTGACGATCTCGAACGGTATCAGCCGGTCCGGGTCGCGCAGCTGTATGAACTCCCCGACCGAGATCCCGCCGCTACCGCCCCCCGCGGTCTCGAAGTCGGGCCGGATGGTGTAAGCGCGCAGCAGGAAGTCCGCCGAGTTGCCCTTCTTGCCGAAGCCGTTGTCGGCCATCGCCAGGTACTCGCCGTTCGCGGCGTCGAGCACCGCCGAGACGCCTCCGACCGGTTGCCCCTCGAAGGGTGGGGTGCGGCCGCCTTTGGTCTCGTCTTCGAGCATGGAGCCGGAGGAGGGACCCTCCGCGAACGTATCCGCCGGGAGCACCGCCCGCCCCTCCAGAACGGCCTCCGGGGCCTGCGCGGCGGAGACCGTACCCGCCGCCGCGGCGATGAGCGAACCGCCGATAACGAGCAACCTGAATGCTATCTTTATTTCTCTTCTCACATTTGCCTCCTCTTCATGTTTGAGTTCTGGCCTGTGGTGTGGCCGTCCGGGAAGAACGTCCCGCAGGTGAAGACCGGCCTTACACGGTCACCGTTCTCGATTCGGGCCTCGACCGGGACCCGGGCGCGCAGGATGTGGCTCTCCCACTCCAGGTGTACTTCGCAGGAGTCGCCCATGAACAACGCGGCCCGCACCGCGGCGGACCCTCCCGGGGCGAGCTCGACGTCCTGGGGGCGGAGCGCCAGCGTGCCCTCACCGGAGAGGTCGTTCGGCGCGAGCACCTCGCCGACCTCGAATCTCGCGCCGCTACCTGCAAGCGTGAACCGCTTCTCGCCCGTGGTCTTTACCGGGATCAGGGCCGCGTCGGAGACGAAGGAGGCGACGAACGGGGTCTCGGGGGAGGCGTAGACCTCCCTCGGCGGGGCGACCTGCTCCAACCTCCCCTCCTTGAGCACCGCGACCCGGTCGGCTAGGGCCAGGGCCTCGGTCCGGTCGTGGGTGACGTGGATCACGGTTACGCCCGTGCGCCCGGCCAGAGCGCCGAGCTC
>JADDPM010000059.1 GCA_016781885.1 Rubrobacter sp. | reverse complement strand
CGTCCAGGGCGGCTGCGGCTGCGGCAGCTCCTTCACCTGCTAGCCGAAGGCGAAGCCAAATTCATTCGTAGAGCCCGGGGCTCTCGCACCCGGGCTCTACCTTTGGTCCGGTAGGGAGACCGCCGTCTACAGGGACCACGAGAACAAAGTCTATGACGGTTCGAGGGCCCGACTCGTACTTCAACCGAGACTATAGCTTCCCCTGTTACGGCTCGTGCTTCCCGGTAGACGGCGAGGCCTGTGAGGTCCGACCGTGTACGATGACCTGGAGAAAAAGACTGGCCTTTAGCGCCTCGCCTCGTCCGGCTGCCTGGTCTCCTCGACCCCCTCCTCGTCTTCGGGAGTAGCGCTCGATTTACGATGGCGCTTGCGGCGTTCGTAAGCCACGAGCACCAGAGCGAGTGCCGCGACGAGCAAGAGCACGAGGACGTCTGGGATGCTCCCGGCGAGGGAGCTCGCCCATCTCTCGGCGGCGAAAGCTATATCCACGGCCCCGTTCTGCTCGTAGAGGCCCGAGAGTGCACTGGTCCCCTCGTAGGCTATGAAGACCGCCCCGAGCACGATGAACATTAGCCCCGAGACGAGGTTCGTGGTGTGCATGCGCAGGCGGCCTATGGAGAAGACCTCCCGGCCTCGCAGCCAGCGGCGCTTGCCTAACTCGAAGCGGTCCCAGAGGAGGGCCAGCAGGAAGAGGGGGGCGGCCATTCCCAAAGCGTAGATCGCCAGCAGCCCCGCCCCTCCTAGCACCTGTCCGCTAGAGGCGGCGACCGTGAGCACCGCGCCCAGGATCGGGCCGGAGCAGAAGCCCGCGAACCCGTAAACCGCGCCCAGAGCGAAGGTAGACCAGGCCGACTCCCCCCGTACCTTCCCGCTCAGACGAGAGAGCGGCCCGAGCTCGAACCCGCGACCCAGGAGTTGCATCACGCCGAGCAGGATGATGACTATGCCGGCGACCATGATAAGCGTGCTCCGCTGGCCGTAGAACAGCCTGCTGACGGCGGAGATCCCCATCCCGAGCGGCACCAGCGTCACGCACAAACCCGCGTAGAAGACCGCCGTCTTACCGACCAGGGCCTTGCGCGACTGGAAGGCGTAGGCGAAGAAGGCCGGTAAGAGGAGGGCGCTGCACGGGCTCAAGAGCGAGAGCACCCCGCCAAAGAACGCCGCGAGGTAGGAGACCTCAACCATTACCGGCTGCTGCCTCTATCGCCCGGGCGAAGGTCTCCACCGGCTGCGCCCCGACGAGCGGCTGGCCGTTGATCGTGAAGCTCGGGGTGCCCTGTATCCCCGCGTTCTGGGCCTCCCGGAAGTCCTCCTCCACGACCTCCTCGTACTTGCCGCTCGCGAGCGCCTCCTCGAACTGCTCTATGTCGAGCCCCGCCTCCTCCGCGAAGGCGACGAGGTTCTCGTCCGAGAAGGCTCCGCTGTTCTCTCCCTTCTGGTTCTGGAAGAGGATGTCGTGGTACTCCCAGAACTTGCCCTGCTCCTGGGCCGCCCTCGCGGCGACCGCCGCCCTGCGGGATTCCTGACCAAGGTAGGGGAAGTCGTGCCACTCCAGCCTCAGTGTCCCGTCGTTTATGTATCTCTGCACCAGCTCCGGTTCCACCTCACGGGCGAACTTACCGCAGCCGGATCACTGATAGTCCGCATACTCGATCATGACTACCGGCGCATCCTCGTCCCCCAGGCTCGGGTTCCCGAGATCCGTGTCCGCCTCCCCAGTCTCCTCCGACGCGACCTCCGACTTCTCCACTGTAGCCTGCGCCTCTTCTTTCGCCGGCTTCTCCTCGGCGCGCTGGCTCCCCGCGCCGCCGCCCCCGCAGGCCGGGATGATGGCGAGCAGCGCCACCAGCCCGAGGCTCGCCAGCAGCGGCCGGACCGCCCTTCTTCTCTTAGATCGCTCTTCTACCACTAAGACCTTCCTCTCTCTCAAAATCTCTTGGTGGGTAATACCTCTCAGACAATACGCTTTCGTCCACTATATACGCTCCCACCCGTCTCCCGGATGTACCGGCCAGAATACTATGGTGCGCCGGAATTTCTCGAAAAGGGCTAAAGTTTCCCCCCGATGTACCGATAACCATATCGGCAGACGAAAAGGCAAACCCGTCGCGAGGCGGGGACGCAAAGCAAAGGACCTCTTCAAAGAGGCAGCCTGGCTACCGAATAGGAGGCAAGATGAAGAAGATGGTTCTGTTGGTGACGGTCGCGGCCTTGATGCTGGCTCTGGTTTCGGGAACGGCCATCGCCAAGGGCAAGCCTGCCCCAAAGACTAAGCAGGCACCTCAGGTGGTCTACAGCTTCAAGGGGACCATCGCCTCTGTAGATGAGGTAAATGGCTTTGTTACCGTGGACGTGAGACAGGCCAACCAGGCCGCCCGTCCCTTTGTGAACAAGGCGGTGGCGTTCAAGGTTGCCTCGGCTACCAAGATCAGCCTGGACAACAGCAAGGCGCTGATAAGTGATCTTAGGGCCGGAGACGCGGTAGTGGTCCAGTCCAAGGCAGCCAAGGGATCGACCAGCTTCACGGCTAGCATTATTAATGCCCAGAGCCCTGCGCCGCAGCCCTACTACCTTGACGCTGATAAGGATGGGATTGGAGCAGGAGATGCAGTGGAGTTTGCATCAAACCGAGTGCCCGAGGGGTATGTGAGTAGTGATGCGGGGCCGGATAACTGTGCGGATGTTGCCAACCCTGATCAGGCTGACACCGACGGCGACGGGATCGGCGACGCCTGCCAGACAGCTTAGGCGTCTAGCTAGACACTCAAGAGCCGGAGCCCTACAAAAGGGGCTCCGGCTCTTTTTTGCTTCTAAAACGAGTTTTGGATTGTGCGGGTTGTACAATTCAAGGATATGGTGTCATTCAAGCATCTCACATACCAGCATAGCCTACGATGTCGCTACATTGCGAGAAATACGAAGCAAGGGTACATATATTGAAGTCTAGAAGCAGCCGCCGCGACGTTCAGCAATTGCTCCCGGAGTCTCTCAGGGTGATGTTAGTGGCTCTGCTCGTGCTCGCTACGCTCATGTTCCTCTTTGCCTGCGGAGGGGAAACGTCGGGAGGTGGTGAGGAGGAGGCGGAGACACCCGAGGAGACGGGGAGCATAGGAGGGGCTTCGACCGGTGAGGAGCCATCGGAGGAGCGGGCGCTAGTCCCGACCGAGGCCACGGTCAGTCCGGAGGAGGATACGGCGATGCCGGCCAGCGGGAGGCAGGAGGACCCGGCCCAGCCCCCGCCCGAGGATCCGCCAGAGGGGGTCCAGACCTTCCCGGCGACCAGCAACAGGAACTTCGAGGGACCGCTCTCCTACGAACAGGACCCCCCGACCAACGGGGACCACTCACCGGGCTGGCAGAAGTGCGGCTTCTACAGCTCCCCGATAGAGAACGAGAGGGCCGTGCACTCCATGGACCATGGAGCCGTCTGGATCACCTACCAACCGGACCTCCCGCAGGACCAGATCGAGACGTTGCGCGGCATCGCCCGTGAGGACTACGTACTCGTCAGCCCGTACCCGGGCCTCCGTGCCCCCGTTATCGCTACCGCCTGGCGCAACCAGCTGGAGCTCGCAGGAGCCGACGACCACCGCCTCAGGCAGTTCGTGGACCAGTTCCGCGTCAGCGAGACCGCGCCCCGCTCCGGCAACGGCTGCGAGAACGGCGGCGGGGAGCCCGAGACGTCGTAGGAACACCGGGCACGCGCCTCCCAACCTGAGGGTAAGTCAAGATTTGATACTAGGCGAATTACAAGGAGGTTTTTTCGGTAATGGAGACAGGAAGAGGAAACGAAGGCATCCTCTCGGATGCGATGGCCGGCAAGCGCGAGCAGATAATAGAGCTCCTAAAACAAGCCTACTTCGCCGAGCTTGAGACAGTCATCAACTACGTCACCAACTCAACCAACCCTGATGGGGTTAGGGCCCAGGAGATAAAGGAGTCCTTAGAGGAGGACATTCAGGAGGAGTTGGATCACGCCCAGCAGTTCGCCAACCGGATAAAGGACCTCTACGGGGTGGTGCCGGGCTCGCTTGAGTTCAAGGCCGAGCAGACATCGTTGCAGCCGCCCGCAGAGCAGACGGACGTGGTGCATGTGATAAAGGGAGTGATAGATGCTGAGACCAAGGCTATAGAGCTCTACACGCGCATAGTGGAGGAGACGGAGGAGGCGGACCCGGTAACGCAGGACATGGTGATAGCTATTCTGCAGGACGAGCAGGGCCACCGCCGCCTCTTTGAGGGCTTCCTGCGCGAGTACGAGGCCGAGGGTAAGGCTTAGAGTAGCCGCAAAGCTGCGGTTTCACGAGCCCGGTCCTCCGGAGGGCTGGGCTTCTTCATGCTTGAGAAACACCGCCGTTTTCGCTGCTATCACATTCCAGGGATAGGCACGTTCTCGAAGTCTTTCTTGTCGGCGCCACAGTCAGGACACTGCTCCGGGAGGTCGCCCTCGATGCTGTAGCCGCAGACGGTGCAGGCCCAGTTCATCGGCTCGGCTTCGCCTCGGGCTTCGGGCTCCGGCTTCTCGCCGCCCGCGCCGCGCGTTTCGTCGGTCATATAGATCTCCTCTCCGCTCAGGACCAACGGACCTATTATGGCACCGAAGGCGGGGTCTCGGGGGCTTCTGTACTCGGCTCTCGCCAGATCCGTCATGGGGCAGGCTTTCTCCGACGGGTTCGCAACCGTGCGGCGGGTAGCCGTGCTATCGTCTTGCTATTGGTTGGATCGCGTGACGAAAGAGCCGACGGGAGGGCTAACAGAAGATGAACCTGCGCCTTCTGGTATTGGCGTTGGGGACCTTCGCGATCGGAACGGGCAGCTTCGTGTTCGCCGGGTTGCTCGGGGACGTGGCCGAAGACCTATCGGTCTCCGTGCCTACCGCCGGGCAACTGATCACGTTGTACGCCATCGTCTACGCCGTCGGCTCTCCGGTACTTGTGACGATTACGAGTCAGGTTCGAAGGAAGCGGCTCCTCATCGTCTCTCTCGCCGTGTTTGCTGCGGCCAACGCGGCTGCCGTGGTACTCTCCTCCTTCGGACCGCTCCTTGCCTCCAGGGTGATAGCCGCATGCGGGGCCGCGATCTTTACCCCCACGACGGCGGTCGTCGGTGCGAGCCTGGCTCCCCCCGAGAGACGGGGCCGAGCCCTGGCGACCGTTACGGGCGGGCTGACGATCGCTTTTGCATTTGGTATTCCTTTGGGCACCCTGGTCGGAGACTACTTCGGCTGGCGGGCGGCCTTCGTGCTGGTGGGCGCGCTCGGGGCCGTCGCGCTGACCGGCATAGCGGCACTGCTGCCGGCTGTCGAGAATCCCCTACCAGTGAGCCTGCGGGAACGCCTGAGGGCCGTGCAGCAACCCGCCGTCGTCGCCGCTCTGAGCCTCACCGCCATCGGGCTCGGGGCCGGTTTCGTCGTGTTCACGTATATAGGCCCGCTCATGGGGGAGCTCACGGGCTACGAGGGGAGGGGAATAAGCGGGATGCTCCTGCTCTTCGGGCTGGCCGCTATAGCGGGCAACGCCCTCGGGGGTTACGGTGCCGACCGCTGGGGTTACGGGCGGAGTCTGGCTGTGATCTTTGTCGTCGTCACGCTCTCGCTACTGGCTTTCTCGCTCCTTATGCCGGTGGCCGGCTCCCTTCTGGCGGTCGCCGGGGCGGGGGTGTCGCTTGTAACCTGGAGCGTAGCCGGATGGGCGATCACACCGTTCCAACAACACCGGCTTCTAGAGCTAGCTCCCCGGCAGGGGCACGTAGTTATCTCCCTCAATGCATCCGCCATTTACCTCGGTCAGGGCGTAGGCGCGGGCCTGGGAGCCCTTGCCCTCGGCTACGGCTCTTTGGCCTCCCTGGGGTGGGTGGCCGCCCTCTACGCTGCGGTTGGCCTGGCCGTACTGGCGTTCGGGATGCGCCCCGGAGGTTCGGAGGGCAAGCGCTCGGGTTGAGCGCTTACTTCCGCCACTCGCGTGAGATGCCGACCTCTACCTCGGTTGGGACCTTTTTGAGTAGCGCGGCGCCCGCCCTGTTCATGGCGTCCTTCACCTTGTTGGCAACATCGTTAGCGATGTCCTCGGCGCACTCCACGACGAACTCGTCGTGAATACTGTTTATGAGCCGGGCGTCGAGGCCAGCAAGCTCCTCACGCACGTAGACGAGGGCGAGCTTGGCGATATCGGCCGAGCTGCCCTGGATCGGGTAGTTCATAGCCTCGCGTCGCATTCCACCCTTCGCCATCGAGTCGAGCCCCGAAGGGTCCGGGAATTTGCGCACCCTCCCGGCGAGCGTCCTTAGAGTGCCGGTCTTCATCGCCTTGCTCGCCGTGCTCTGAAGGTAGCGCTGCACCTTCGGGTAGTTGGCGAAGTACTCGTCTATGAGGGAGCGGGCGCGGTCGTCGTCGGTGCCTAGCTGGGCGGAGAGGCTCTTGGCGCCCCTGCCGTACATCAGGCCGAAGTTTATCCTCTTGGCCGCCGAGCGCTGGTCCTTCGTGACCGCATCCTGCTCGATACCGAACATCGTCGCCGCCGTCATCCTGTGCAGGTCCTCGCCTTGGCGGAAGGCCCGCACGAACTCCGGGTCGCCGGAGACCTCGGTGAGGATCCTCAACTCGATCTGGGAGTAGTCCGCGATCACGAGCACGTTCCCCTCCTCCGCGACGAAGCAACTGCGGAACTCGTCCTCGTGCGGTATTTGCTGGACGTTCGGGCTGGTACAGGCAAGCCTCCCCGTCGGGACGCGGCATTGAAGGAAGTTTGCGTGGATGCGGCCGGTCTTGCTACTGATGAAGCTCGGGTAGGTTTCGAGGTAGGTGCCTAGCTTCTTCTGAAGCTCGCGGTACTCGAGGAGCGCGCGAGCAGCCGGGTGGTCTACCTTTAATAGCGTCCAGACCTTGGTATCGGCTAGCTCTATGCCAAGAGAACGGAAGGCGTCCGTGATCTGCTTGGGACTATTCAGGTTCAGCCGTGGTCCCAACCCCTCTAACGGCAGCATCCCCTCCGGCTCCGGGAACTGCGCATCCAACCTCAGAGCTGCCTCGTCCCGCCGCTTGCGGACCGTCTTCTCGAGCTCCTTCCACCTCTCGACGTCCAGCTTTATCCCCGCGAGCTCCATCTCGGCGATCGCCGCCACCGCCTGAAACTCTATCTTCGAGACGGGGCCAAGTTTCTCCTCTTCCAGCTCCTCGACGAGCCTCTCGCGCAGCGGCAGCAGGACGGCGGCGTCGCGAGCGGCGTACTCGATCTGCCTCTGGCTGAGGTCCCCGGACCAATCGCTCCTCTGCTCGGACTTGTCTAGCGACTCGTCCAGGTAGCGCTCGACCACGGCCTCCAGGGCGTAAGACGCCGCGTAGTTGCCGCCGTCGAGCAACTGCGCGGCGAGCATCGTATCGAAGATGGGGGAGAGCGAGATGCCGTGCAGAGCGTGCAGAAAGGCGTAATCGAACTTCGAGTTGTGGAGCGCCTTCATAGGTCCACCCTCCAACACCTCCTTGAGCGGCGAGAGGTCGCCGGCCTCGAAGAGGTCCACCACAAAGGTTTCGTCCGGCGTGGCGAGCTGTAAGAGGCGTATCCGGGCGTCGCGGGGGCTCAGGGCCGTGGTCTCGACATCCACGCCCACGGCTTCGGACTCCTTCAATGCTTTCACGACGCTGGCGAGACCGGGGGCGTCCGTGACTAGCTTGTAGCTGGCGAGCCGTTCTTCCACGGGGGAGATTCTAGCAGGGGCTCGGAGGATAAACGCTATTACATTAAGGCATCAGAGGTAGGGTACACTCTAAAGTATGGGTAGCTCGTTCAAGGTAGGCCGGGCCTTCGGGATAGACATAAAAGTCCACTGGACCTTCTTCCTGCTTTTGGCCTTCTTCGCCTATGTCGGTTTCCAGAACTCGGGGAGCCTGCTCGCGGCGCTGATTACCTCCGTCGTGATACTGGTGCTCTTCGTCTGCGTCTTGTTGCACGAATTCGGCCACTCCCTCGTGGCCCAGCGTCTCGGCATCGAGGTCCCGGATATAACCCTGCTCCCGATAGGCGGTATCGCCCGCCTCAAGACCCTGCCTGAGAAGCCAGCCGACGAGGTCAAGATAGCCATCGCGGGGCCGCTGGTGAACCTGGTTCTCGCCCCGATTTTCTTCGTAGTGGCCTGGCTGCTCGGGGCGGACCTGCTCGCGCTGCCCGACCTGCTCGGAGGGCTGGGTTCCATAGGTCAGGTCTTCGCGTACCTGGGCTACATCAACATAGCGCTCGCGGTCTTCAACCTGCTGCCGGCCTTCCCGATGGACGGGGGAAGGGTGCTGCGCGGCCTGCTCGCCACCCGGCTCGGGCCGGTAAGGGCGACGGATATATCCTCCTCGGTAGGGCAGCTCTTCGCCGTAGCCTTCTTCCTCTTCGGGCTGTTGGGCGGTCAGATCTTTCTGGCCCTCATCGCCGTATTTATCTTCTTCGGGGCGAACGGCGAAGCCCAGATGGTCCGCCAGCGCGAGATGATGCGCGGCCTCTCAGTCTCGGACGTGATGGGCACCAAACGCCGCACCGAGACCGTGACGCCGTACCACAACTTCGGCCAGGTCCTTGACTCGGTCATCCACGGTTACCAGGAGGATTTCCCGGTGGTCGACGAGGACGGGGGGCTGCTCGGCATCATCACGCGCAGCGAGATCCTGGCCGCCGCCCACTCCCCGCAGAAGTACGCGACCGTCCGCGACCTCATGCGGACGGACGTCCCGACGATCTCCCCGAACGCCGACCTCTTCAAGGACGGTCACCGCGTCCTCCAGGAGAGCGGCCTGCGCGCGCTCCCCGTAGTGAAAGACGGCGAGCTCGTCGGTATGCTCACCGTCGATGATGTCGGCCAGGCGAGCCTCCTGCGCGACCTAAACTACAAGAAGCAGTACTAGGTAGCCAGCATGCGCGTGGTCTCCCTGCTCCCGAGCGCCACCGAGATCCTGCACTTCGTCGGCGCCGGAAGAGATTTGGTCGGCGTCACCCACGAGTGCGACCACCCCAGAGGCGTCGAGCAGCTCCTTAAGCTGACCGCCACTCCTATAGACCATCACTCGATGACCAGCGCTGAGATAGACGCCGCGATCGGGGAGCACCTCATTGATGCCGGCAGCATCTACTCCCTTGATACGAAGCTCCTCGAAGAGTTGGAGCCGGACCTCATCCTTACTCAGGGCCTCTGTGACGTGTGCGCCGTCTCCCTAAACGTCGTCGAGCAGGCCGTCTCCGGGCTCCCGAAGACGCCCCGCGTCCTCTCCATGAACCCGACGTCTCTAGGAGAGGTGCTGGAGGTCACGGTCGAGGTTGGAGACGCCGTCGGCCGCGGGGCGGAGACCCGCGAAAGGGTCGCTGCCCTGAAGAGCAGACTCGCCCGCGTCGAGGAGACGGTGATGGGCCTACCCTGGCCGCGCGTTGGCTGTTTCGAGTGGCTCGACCCGCCGTTCTCCGCCGGCCACTGGGTCCCCGAGATGGTCCGGCTCGCCGGGGGCGAGGAGCTCTTCGCCGGAGAGGGAGAGCCCTCCGGGCGTCTCTCCTGGGAGGAGGTCTTCGAGGCTGCGCCGGAGGTCCTCGTCCTCATGCCCTGCGGCTTCGATGCGTCCCGCGCCATCGGGGAGGCCCGGACCTTGCCGGGCCTCCCCGGATGGTCCGATCTTCCGGCCGTCAAGAACGGGCGGGTGTGGGCGGTGGACGCGAACTCCTACTTCAGCCGACCGGCGCCCCGGCTCGTGGAGGGGGTAGAGATGTTGGCCCGCATCCTGCATCCGGGAGTCTTCCCAGAGGCGCCGGAGCCTGTCGACGCGGCACGGCTCGCCGCCTCTCTGGCTCGTCGTTGAACGTTCAACTCGCGCCCACGGACCGTATTCGCTAGACTGCCTCACCTATGAGGGTGATCGTCGAGGAGATAGAGTCGCTCGTCTCCCGGGCGGGGGGGCATCCGATCTGGGGCTACGCCCACTGCCTCAGGGTACACGCCTTGGCTGAGAAGTTGGCGCGCGAGGAGCGGCTCGACTACGATCCGGAGATCCTGCGCCTCTCGGCGCTCCTGCACGACATCGGGCTCTACAGAGCGTATTCTCTACGCGAGGGCGCGGATCATGTTCGCCGCTCCGTCGCGGTCGCCACGCGTCTACTCCGCGACGGGGACTTTCCGCCGCAGGCGACCCGCATCGTCCTCGACGCCATAGAGCACCACCCGCCTGGCGCCTCTCCGGGCCGCTCGACCGAGGCCGCCCTCCTCAAGGACGCCGTCGCCCTCGACTACCTCGGCCCAATCGGCCTCTCGCGGGTGTTCGGCATGGTCGGTATCGAAGACGACGTCCCGAACCTCGCGGCGGCGACACGCCACGCTATGAGCCTCCGCCGCACCCTCCCGGGCCTCCTCCACTTCGGCGCCTCCCGCAGCCTCGCCCATGAACGAGTCCTCGAGATGGACCGCTTCTTCGAGAGCCTGGAAAATGCTACGACCAACTTGAAGCTGCTGTAGCCCCAAGCAGGTCATCAGCCAGCTACGGCCGGGCCGGTAGACGTAGGCGGCGCGGAACATGGCCTGGGCGGACGTCGGATCTATCTAACGCTCCGTCCGACCCGCCTTTCCTTTCTCGATCTTGTTGACCAGCGGATGGCTCAAAGAGCCGTCCACAAGAAGTAGCCTCCGGCGGCGAGGCTGAGCAAACCGATCAGGGTCATCCTGATCCCCGCCACGACGTGTATCCCGCGCTCGGAGAGGGGACCGAGGCCGCCGCGGTCCTGGTCTTCCGGCCTCCGGCCGCCGCGCAGGAGGGCGTACACGCCGAAGGCGAGGGCGAGGAGGCCGATGGTGGTCAGAAACAGGCCGGCCGCCAGTGGGAGTTGCACGGGTTCTAACGCCCTTTGTTCCTCCGGCTGCTCGAGGCGCTCATGCGGGCGAGTAGGGTGCGGAACCTCGGGTGGTTGTATAGGGGGGCGAACTCCAGGGCCTGCTTGAAGTGTTCGGCGTCCCGCTCGCCGGCGGCGACGGCCTTCTCCATGAAGTCGAGGGAGGCATCGTAGTCGCCGCGGCGGGCCCTTACGCTCGCGAGCGCCGAGAGGGCGGGAGAGTAGCCGGCGTCGGCGGCGACGGCGCGTACGAGCAACTCCTCGGCGGTCTCCAGGTCGTCGGTGGCGTAGTAGAGGCTCGCGTAGGAGTAGAGGGCGCGGGGGTTGCCGGGGTCCTGCTTTAGGGCCTCGACGAAGTGCTCCTCGGCCTTCTCGACCTCGCCGCGGCGCTCGTGATAGAGCCCCAGCTCCAGGTGGGCGTTCGGGTCCTCGGGGTCGAGATCGAGGACCCTCCTGTAAGCCTCCGCCGAAGCCTGCTCGTCGCCCAAGGCCAGACGGACCTCGCCAAGAGTGTAGAGGTGGCGGATCTCATCCTGCCCCAGCGCCACGGCTTCCTCGGCTAGAGAGAGCGCCTCCTTGAGGTTCCTCCCCTCGGCGAGGAGGTGCGCGGCGAGTTCGTCGCGTATCTCCGGCGAGCCCGGACAGTCCTTCAAGCCCCGCCGGAAGGCCCTCTCGGCCTCCTCTGGGTGGTCGTTGCGGGCGTGACAGATCCCGAGGTTCGCGTGGGCCTCCCACCAGTCCGGGGCGGACCTTATTACCCGCTCGTACTCGGCGACCGCATCGGGGTAGCGGCCGAGCATATCCAGAGAGTTAGCCCGGAAGGTGTGCGCCCCGCTCTTCTGCTGGTCGTCCTGGGCGCTCTCTAGCGCCCTCTCGAAGAACTCCAGGGCCTGGGTGAAATCGGCGGCGTCGAAGGCGGTGAGGCCGGCGTTGATGAGCATGTCGGCGTCTTCGGGGTGGGCCTTGGTCCACCGTTCGAAGGTCGCCCGCGCCAGACCCGGCTCCCCCATGAGCCCGTAGTATCGCCCAAGCTCGACGAAGGCGTCCGGATACTCGGGGTCGGAGGAGGTGGCCCTTTCGAGGTGATGCACGACCTTGAAGGGCTCGTCGCCGCGCATGGCCAGGGCCGCGAGGCCCATTCGCGGGGCGACCCAGTCGGGATCGAGCTCCAGGGCGTCCAGAAAGCTCGCCTCGGCCTCCTCGGGGCGGTTCAGGCCGAGGAGGGTGCGGCCTATAGCCTCTACGACCTCCGGGCTGTCCGGTTCGAGGGCTAGAGCCTGCTCGAACCGGGAGAGCGCGTCTTCGAGCAGGCCCTCCTCGGCGAGCGCCTCGCCCTGATCCAGCAGTCCTTCGAACTCCTCCATTACGTTCATTAAACCAGATAGATTGCCCGATATTGTAGAATCGCCCCTCTAAGCAAACGATTAAGGAGAGGCGAGCCGCTTGAAGAATCCCCCCGTAGTCGAGGAGATATCCGTCCGCTACCAGGACCTCGATCCCTACGGCCACGTCAACAACGCCCTCCACCTGGCCTACTTCGAGGCGGCGCGCCTCGCGTACTGGGAGTTGCTGGCTCGGAACCTCGGTCTCGGGTCTCTGGAGGCCGGCGATATCCCCGGCATGCGCTACGTCATCGCCGAGGCTACGGTGAGGTACAGAGCCCCGATCTTCCTCGGAGACGCCCTCTACGGCGCGGCGAGCATCCGTACCGTCACCAACCGCTCCTTCACCATGGACTATGAGCTCCGCGCCGGCGAGAGTTACGAAGCCGGCCGCACCGCCGCCGAGGGCACCAGCGTCCAGGTCTTCTACGACCTCGAAACCCACGAGGTTCGTCCCCGCCCCGAGTGGTTCCTGGCCGGCGTCGCCGCCATCGAGGGCCGTACCGAGGAGGCGTTGACGCTATCGCCCAAAGAGGCCGGCTAGTTGCAGCATCGTAGACTGGGGCGCAGCGGTGTAGAGGTCTCATCCGTGGGTCTAGGTACCTGGCAGGTCCTCGACGTGCGCGGCCGCGAAGAGGAGGCCCGCCACGAAGTTGTCGGAGCGGCTCTGGAGGCCGGGACCACGCTCTTTGACTCCTCTCCGATGTACGGCGAGGCCGAGAGGGTCCTGGGCGACGCTCTGGAGAAGTACGGACGCGACAGGGCTACGGTCGCCACGAAGGTCTGGACCTCCGACGACCGCGAGGCGGAACACCAGATCGAGCATGCCCTTAACTTCTTCGGCGGCCGCGTCGAACTCTACCAGGTACACAACCTCGTCGCCGTGAAGAAGCGCCTCGACATGCTCGAAAGACTCAAAGAGGAGGGCAAGGTCAACTCCATCGGGGCGACACACTACTCGCGCTCCGCCTTCCCCGCGCTGATGGATGTTATGCGCGGCGGCCGGGTAGACTTCGTGCAGGTCCCCTACAACGCCGCCGACACCACGGTGACGGAGGAGGTCCTTCCGCTCGCCGAGGAGCTAGACCTCGGCGTGATC
>JADDPM010000161.1 GCA_016781885.1 Rubrobacter sp. | reverse complement strand
TCTACACCCTGGCCGGGCTCCTGGCGGCGTACTTCGCCTACAGAGCTGCCGGGTGGGTCGGCCTCGCGCTCGTCTTCGTGGCCGCGCTCGTGGTCGGAGGCTCGGGCGGCCCGGAAGGATCGTTGCAGTTCGCCACCCTCGGTATCGTGCTACTGCTCGTCGTGATCTACCTGGGCAACCGCCGCAACGAAGCAGCTCGCGGCCGCCGCTAACGCTCTACTAAGTTACTCCGTGACGGCCTCTTCCAACGAGATACAGAGCTTTATAACCTCCTTCGAGGAGCGCCTCGCCCCGGCCGAGAAAGCGTCGAGCGAGGCGTGGTGGACGCTCGCGACCACCGGGACGGAGGAGGCGCAGAGGGAGCTGGTCCGCACCGGGATGGAGTATAACCGGCTCTTTGCTGACAGGGACGAGTACGAGTTGGTGAAGGGCTGGTACGAAGAGCGTGAGTCCCTGGAGAGCTCGGTCCTGCGGCGGCAGGTCGAGGTGCTTTACAAAACCTTTGCCGGGCGGCAGGGGGACGAGGAGACGCTCAGGCGTATCGAGGAGCTCGAGGCCGAGGCGAGCGCGATCTACGGCAACCACCGCGGCGTGGTCAGAGAAAGAGAGATGAGCGAGAACGAGTTGCGCGGGATCCTGCGCAACTCTGACGATTCGGCCCTGCGCCGCGAGGCCTGGGAGACGTCGAAGAGCGTCGGACGTAAGGTCGAGGGTATCGTGCGCGAGCTCGCCCGCCTCCGCAACCGGCTCGCGCTACAGATGGGCTTCGAGAACCACTACGTCCGCTCTCTCGACCTCCAGGAGATCGACGCCAACGAGCTCGACCGCCTCATGGACGACCTCCGGTCCGCCACCGATGAGCCCTTCCGCAAACTCAAGACGCGCCTGGACACTAGCCTGAAGAGCAGGTTCGGCGTCGATATCATCATGCCGTGGCATCTCTCCGACCCGTTCTTCCAGAGTTGCAAACACGAGGCGGCTGTGTTTCCGCTCCCGGCTTCGCGCGGTGCGACTGGAGAGGGCGACGGGGGCCTACAGTCGGAGCGGGACTCGGGCGACGGTGCGACGGAAGGGTTGGACGTGGATAGTTACTTCCGAGATGAGGACCTCGAAGCCCTGACCCGTGAAACTTACGACAGCATGGGGTTAGAGGTGCGGGACGTCTTAACCCGGAGCGATCTGTACGAGCGGGCCGGTAAGGACCAGCACGCCTTCTGCATAGGGATAGGGCGCGACTACCCCTACGACGTGCGGGTACTCGCCAACGTCCGGCCGGACTCTTACTGGATGGATACGATGCTTCACGAGTTCGGCCACGCCGTCTACGACAAGTACATCAATCCTTCTCTGCCGTACCTACTGCGTTCGGTGGCCCACACGAGCTCTACCGAAGCCATCGCGCTCATGATGGGCGGCCTCGCCGACGATCCTGGTTGGATCTCCCGTTTCGCGGGCGTCCCTGAGGAGACCGTGGAGAGGGAACGCGAACGTCTCCTATGGAGCAGCCGGGCCGACAAGCTCGTCTTTATTCGCTGGGCGCTCGTGATGTACCGTTTCGAGAAAGCCCTCTACGAAGAGCCGGATCGTGAGGATCTCAACTCCCTTTGGTGGGACCTCGTCGAGGAGCTACAGCTCGTGAACCATCCACCCGGGCGCGACGAGCCCGACTGGGCCGCCAAGCTGCACGTCGCCCTCGCCCCCGTGTACTATCACAACTACGTCCTGGGTCACCTCACCGCCGCCCAACTGCGACGTCACATCGAGAAGAACGTAGTCGAGGGGCCGCTTTACGAGCACGAGCTCTCCGGCCGCTACCTTCAGGAGGCATTCTTCGGCCCCGGCGCCCGCGATGACTGGCGCACTACCGTGCTTCGGGCCACCGGAGAGAAACTGAACCCCGCGTACTTCGTAGAGACGCTGCTTTAGGTCCGGTCGGCTCGCTGACTTATTCTCTGCTACCGGGGTAGCTTCGCCGCCTTCGCCCAGAGCAACACGTTCGTCATCGCGTCAAAGTATAAAGCTGTCCGACCTCAACTCCGACCGAAGATACCAAGAGGGGCGGTTCAGTCATGTTACCGGCCTCGGCACGGCAGTTCTTAATCATTCTAGCCACCTTTAAGTAGCCAGATACGGGGTGGTACCGTATATCTGCAGGCCCTCTGCGCCGGGTGCTTCGCCCAACTCCATACGGAGGCGGTCCGCCCGGCCGGTGAAGCCGAGCTCTTGGAGGAGGGCGTGAGCCTGGCCGTTGTTGGGAACAGAGACCTCGACGGAGGCGTTGCCGTTAACGCCGAGGGCGCGGGAGAGCAGGGAGCGGGCGACCTCCGGCTCTGAGGCCAGGAAGGGTCCGATGCGAGTCCCTGTCTCCGAGGCGCTGCGGACGAGGTAGCCCTTTATCCTGCCGGAGGCGTCGCGGGCGACGAGCTCCCAGCCAGGGTGCCGCTTGAGGGTAGCCAGGATCAGGGCGGACCGATCCCCCCCGAAGGACCAGCGGTCTACACCGTAGAGCTCGGGCAGGTCTCCGAACAACAGCGGCGCGACCTTCGCCCTATCTATCCGCAGCCGGGTGGCCCGGACGGTCTTCTCGAGGGAGACCCCTTCGAGGCGATACGAGGTACGGTGTCCAACGGGTATGAAGCCTAGAGACCTGTAGAGCTTCTCGGCCTGGCGCGTCGAGTCGAGTCGGACGACACTGCATCCCCGGGAGAGGAGGTAGGAGACGGCCCAGGAGGAGAGGGTCGCGCCGAGGCCGGCCTTGCGGTAGTCGTGATGGATGGCCAGGTGACAGAGTATCCCGATCTCCCCGAGCGGCACGGCGCCGACCATGCCGATGAGGTGCCCACCGGGGGCCTCGGCGATAGCCCAGCGGGCGTCGCTCATGCCCCGCAGGAGACCGAACGCGTTCGGGTCTGCCGACCAACGCACGATCTCCCTCAGCTCCAGTATCCTTTCGAGGTCCATATCCCACATCGGCCGGATGCGAACCCCGGAACCCTGCTCCCCGGAGGCATGCACGGGCTGGCCGGATTCCGGTTCTTCTTTTGTAGTAAAGGCTAACAAGGTATTTCCCCCGACTAAAAGCAGATCTGTGACCGAGAAAAACTTTTCAAGATCCCCGCCGGAGAGGTCCGACGAGAGCCAACGCCCCGTTCGACCCCTCTACAGAGCCGGCCGGGGCAGGGACGGTCGAGGGAGACGTCCCGTTAGAGTAGCCTGAATGGACCCTATGTGATCTCTCTCCACATCCTCTACCTTACAACACCAAGCCCCCGTATGGAAGCTCCGGCACCGAACTCCGCCCCGCACGCAACTCCATGCGATACGCCGCTGTAATCTGACTTGCTAGAAGTTTTTTTACTTGTTAAGAGCATTTTTATGGCAAGGACGTCTCCTTTTGTTACAATACCGCACAGCTAACCGGCAAACGGACCTACAAAAGGAGCCTAAGGAAAGGTGCGAGCCACGCTACAACCGGGTTTGACAAACAGATTGACTAAGTATTTGAGGACCACGCAGCAGCTCATAGAGGAGGGGCGAGACGCGGTTTCGAGCAAAGAGCTTGGGGACTTCACGGGAATCAACCCGGTGCAGGTCCGGCGGGACTTAAACGCGATCGGATTCTCCGGCACCCGAGGCGTTGGCTATCAGGCCTACGACCTGGTCGAGGCGGTGCGGAGCATCCTGGGTCTGAGGCAGACTTACAATATCGCGCTCGTCGGCGCGGGTAACCTCGGAAGCGCCATCGCGAGCAGCACGATCCTGCCCAAGCGCGGGTTCGTTATCCACGACGTCTTCGACAACGACCCGAAAAAGATCGGGCGAACCGTCGGCAACATCGTCGTCAAACACATAGACGAACTCAAGAAGAGCGTCGCGGAGGCAGACGAGATCATTGGCATCATCGCCACCCCCTCCTCCTCTGCCCAGGCCGTAGCCGAACTGATGGTCGACTCCGGTATCCGGGTCATCCTCAACTACACAGACGTCCTCCTCCACGTCCCCTACGACGTCGACGTACACCGCATAGACCCAACCGCCCAACTCATGCACACCCTCTACTACCTCACCCAGGTCGGCGGAGAAGCCGCATCGTAAGGTAGTAAGTAGCAACTGTCTTGCGGCTCCCGGTGTTAGCAGGGAGCCGCTTCTCTCTGTGGCTGAGGGATCTATACGCTGTTCTACCCGCTACCGCGCATATAACTTTATCGGCCGCCCGGAAAAGGAAAAAAGGAAGAGCCCGGAACGTACTTAGGGGTGATAGGTGGGGAAAGGGAAAGGAGGAGTAACGCCCCAGGCTC